>CAILMA010000416.1 GCA_903835145.1 uncultured Bacteroidota bacterium | reverse complement strand
GCAAGCAGCTCTTGTTTTTTACTGAAAAGATGAGTAATCCCCCGCCAAACCTTTAGGTACAATTCTTTGGTGAAAATCTGAGAATCATTGCGGGCGGTAACAATAAGCCATACTGCAATAGGTAGCATTATACCTGTCGACATCCACATACCAGCCCAGGCTGGCAATGAGCCCGATTTAGCCAGTTTTTCGCCTGTAATATTAAGAATATGAAAAGTAATAAAGAATACGACCGCAAATACAAGCGGCATACCTAAGCCTCCCTTCCGGATGATAGCGCCCAAGGGTGCGCCAATAAGGAAAAGCAACATGCAAGCAAAGGACAACGCAAACTTGCGATGAAATTCGATAGAAAATTTTAAGTAGTTATCTTTTTGCAGCCGCTCAGTGAGGCTATTATTGTCCATAAGGGCCTTAAGGTTCCTGATGTTGTTACTGGTGGTTTGTAAAAGAAAGACCCTGCTTGAATCAGGCACAAACTCTAAAATAGAAGACTCATATTTCCCCGCCGCCTGCATGCTGTGCGCTATTTTGTGAACGAGGCTATCTTCTGTCTTAATTTTAGTAGTAAGCGATACATAGGGCTGCAGGTAAGATGAAACTGTATTTTCGGTACTCAGCTTAGTCCGGTTAAAACTATCGATGGCTTCGGAAAGTTGCTTTACATCCATCATTTGATAAGCATTTTTAAAGAGATCCTGGTTGCTTCGGGTAAAATTAAAAGCTGAAAGGTCAAATACTTTATCCCACCTGTCGAAATGCATTCGGGTCTGGGGGTATTCAGCAGCATGACTGCCATGCTCGTACTGTTCTTCATATCGCCAGCCGTCCTTTAATCTGAAAATTAACGCCTGTTTATCGGCCGTTGGCAGCATTTGGCCTTCCTTTGCTATAATCACTTTGTTGTTGCCTACGAGATCGGTATGGTCATAAATAAGTACATCGTGAATAGTAAAGCCATCAGGATCCTTGCTACCCACCCTTATGGAAAAACCCGGTATATCACTATTGAACTGATCGGGCTTAATGTTAAGAGTCGGTTTAGAATTCCGCACATCATAAAGCAGGGACAAAGACTTCAGGTTGGCAACCGGAATAACATTGTTGTTGAAAAAAAATGCGAATCCGCATATAATAAGAATAAAAATAGCCAGCGGCCTCATGAACCGCAACAAGGAAATCCCTGACGACTTGATGGCAACAAGCTCAAAATTTTCACCCATGTTGCCAAAGGTCATGATACTTGCCAGCAAGATACTCAACGGAAGGGCAAGCGGAACAAGGGTTGTACTCATGTACATCAGCAACTGCAATATCATCCAGATACTCAGGCCCTTGCCAATCATCTCATCCATGTAAAGCCAAAAAAACTGCATTACCAGAACAAATAATGCCACAAAGAATGTGACAATAAACGGACCTATAAAACTACGAATGATTAATATGTCGAGTTTCTTGAGCAATACAGATTTGATTTGGTGCAAACTTACAAACTATTAACGGGTCTCCTCCCCTGTAAGTATGTGTGTCCTTACGATTTTGCTTATAGAATTGTGAAAATGTAAAATGAATACTCTTACTACTGCCAACCCGGCTAATAGCAAACTACATCTCTGAGTATAAATCAAATAAATTACATCCCTGATTGATGAACATGACTATTCGAGAACCTCCGACACAAACAACAGATCTCTTCTACTTTTTAACTTCGTTTAGGCATAGTAGGTATTTCTGAATAGCGACGGCCATTTCATCTGTAACCACTTGATCTGCTTTTGCCAAATGAAATTTCGCTATTTTTTTGGTGGTAAGCACCTTAATGTTTTGTGGTGTAACGGTAAAATAAGCAACTCGCAATGCCGAGCCATCTCCCTTTTTATCGTGAGTAACCATAGTAGTATCGTCTGTAATTTTAGACTTGTCGTCAAACTCAATTACTATTTTAGATTCCTCCATTTCTGCCTCGCCACCATCAGCCGTTTTGGCAAGCAGGTCTGAAAATTCGCAGGGAATAGTCAGTACCAGACTAAAATTATCAAACTCGTTATCCTCTACAGTACTGTAGCTACGGACAGCTCTAATAGCCGGCGGCTTATTTTCATCGTAAGGTGTTTCATAACTGAATGACCTATTGTTATCCGTTACTTCCTTTTTTATTTGTTTGCAATAATCCTGAGCAAAAGAGGATGTGCTGAAAGCGAGCAATGCAAATACAATTATTTTTTTCATGCGTACAAATATTTTAAAACCAAGAGTGTAAATAACCGATAAATTAAACTGTTCTGCGTATAAAAATACATCAACCAATTTATTTCTAATAGCTTTTTCATGAATTAGGGCATGCCAAAAGAAAATTGGGGCTAAAATACTGGATGGCGGTTCTGCTAAATCATGTAACACCTAAACTCGCACACCAATTACCAACACGTCATCCACCTGCTCATTGTTTCCTTTCCACTGTGCAAAATATTGCTCCAGCTTATGGTGCTGGATTGGCATATCAGAATGCTGCATCTGTAGCAGGAGTTCCCTAAACTTACCGGTCATCATTTTTTTACCTTGCGCTCCGCCAAACTGATCTGGATATCCGTCGGTAAAAATATAAATGGAATCGTCTTTTTCCAGCCTGATGGTGTGGTTTTTATAGATCCTGTGTTCAGCTGCCTGTAGCCCGCCAATTGGTAGTTTATCAGCTTTAAGTACCTCAAGCGTATTGCCTCTTATCAACCACAAAGGTCTGTTGGCTCCGGCATATTGAAGTGTGTAATTTTTCAAATCAAAAGAACAGATTGCAATATCGAGGCCATCGTTGGAGTCATTCTGGTTTTGCCTCAGCGTTTCAATTATCAGCCCATTAAGTTGACTCAAAATTTCGGCGGGCTCTTCAACTGATCGTTCATTTATGATTTGGTTGAGCAAAGAACTTGCTATCATACTCATAAAAGCACCAGATACCCCATGGCCGGTGCAATCACCTGCAATAACAATTGCTTTATTGTTTTTCTCGGCAAAAGCATAAAAATCGCCGCTTACAATGTCCTTGGGTAGAAACAATACAAACGAATTTTCAAGCACTCTTTCTATCACCTTGACATCTGGTAATATTGCAGACTGAATTCGTTGTGCGTAGTTTATATTGTCGGTGATCTCTTTGTTTTTAACCTTGATCTGGTCAAGTAGCGACTCCGACTTTTTCTTCTCTTTGTTGAGTAATTTATTATTTCGGGTAATAAAGAATGTGAAACCCAACAACAGTACAAACCCGGCAGCACCAAGATACGTGTAGTTTCGCTGATGCTTTAGTTGTAAGAGACCGATTTTTTCCCGGTCAGCAGTTTTGAGACTATCTGCCACTTTCTTGCGCTCATATTCGTCCTGTAGTCCAATTTTAACTATCTTTTCATTGTTAGCCTGGGAGAAAACAGAGTCTTTAATTGCAATGAACTTTTCCGTGTATTCCAACGATTGTTTATAGTCTCCCTTTTCTTTATAGAATTTACCAAGTTCTTCATAACAATTCTGTAGAATTCCTGATGCTTTGATTTCTTTAGCCAACTCCATTGCGTGGTTGAGGTTCTCAAAAGCCCTTGCCAGCCTCGATGGCCTGTCAGCAGGTATAAATACAGTTGCCGATGGTATTGAGTGTGGTATTTCTTTTTGTTCTCCCACCCCGGGCTTTTTCGATGAATCGCTAACCAAGGAAAGGTAGGCTATACCGATGTTCAGGTATTGCTCTGCCACGCTCATTTTGTTTCCAGCCTTTTCTGAAATTTGTATTGATTTTTGGGCATATTCGATAGCCAAACTTTGGTTATTCTGTTGCAGGTAAAGTGCTCCAATATTGCCAGTTACAACTGCCACGAACATATCATTACCGAGCTCTTCAAAATGTTTTAGTGCCCGCAAATCATATTGGATTGCTTTTGCATTGTCGTTCCCATTCTGGTAAGCAGCACCGATATTTGTCTCAGCCATTGCAACAATATTTTTGTCGCCAACCTCTTCACCAACTTGTATTGCCTTGGTTGCGTATTCAATCACCCGCGTATAATCATTGAGGGTTAAATAAATACCACTGAGGTTAACGGCAATACTGGCTACATTTGTTTTGTTACCTTTTTTCTCGAACGTTTTCAATGCCTTCAAGAAAATATCCAGTGCCTTCGGCAAATCATTTTGTCGCAAATAAACCGCCCCGAAATCAATAGAGAGTTCTGCAATACTGGCACTGTCATTGAGCTTCTCATATATCGTCAGTGCTTTCTTTCCATAGTCGAGCAGTTTGTTGTAGTCACCGGTCATAAAGTAATTATCACCGATTACATTGTATGATCTTGCAATACCATGTTCCCAATTCAATTTGTTAGCCAATGCAAGACATTGCTCGCCATATTTAATTCCCTCCTCAGGATGTATGTAACAAAACCCAAGGGCAATCTGATACAAAAGGTTCACCTTATTAGTATCTTCCTTTCCTGTGTATTTAGGCGATGAGAGTTCGTTGAGTAGCGAATCAACAGACGCTTTGTCCTGGCGAACCGCAAAAACAACCGGGCCACTAAAAAGAACCAAAAAGAAGAATAATATTTTCGGCAGGTATTTCATCGTTTAAAAATACACTTTCAAGTAATATATTTCCAATACTTGACTAATATATTATAAAATTTACCTTCCGCGTCTTAGTGCATCCTATCGCCACGCGGTACTAATAAATGCAGCACGTGCTCCTCAATGCGAAGCCACAGGCTCCAGGTATCCCTTACTTGCTGCACGGGATAATAAAGTTCGGCCAGATCAATAAACAACCTGTAATGCCCTGCTTCTGACACCATAAATTTATAATAAAAGTCTCGCAGTGCCTTTTCCTCAAGATTTTCAGAAAGTAGCCTGAAGCGCTCACAGCTACGGGCCTCTATCAAGGCGCAAATCATAAGCCTATGCAGCAATTTTTCGCCGGCGGGGAGATTTTTAGGGGAATGTTGCAGGAGCAGATTTACATAATCATCCTTCCTTTGCCTTCCCAAACTAAAGCCACGTTTTTTCATCTCACTCCACACCATCCTGAAATGCCCCCACTCTTCCGTAACTATTGGAGCCAGGGCGTTCACAAGATCAGGCTTATCCGGATAAATCTGAATAAGCGATATGCACTGTGTTGCTGCTTTTTGCTCGCAAAATGCGTGGTCGGTCAGAATTTCTTCAAGGGAAACGGATGCCAGATCTGTCCAGCGCGGGTCTGTGGGCATTATAAGACCCAGAATACTATTTTCAGCGGTAGCCATAACTACCACAAAAATAAAATCAGTTGTCGAATTCCCGCAAAGTTTGGTTCATTATTTCGCGTATTTCGTTGGTACACAGGTTACCTATACTTCCTTCATGAGTATGGTGCAAGGCTCCGTTGAAACGAAATGTGCCATTTTCAACTGATGCAGCTACCTGCTTGTAAGCATCGCGAAATGCTACGCCCTGTAATACAAGTTCATTTACTCGCTCAACGGTAAAAAGCGACAAATACTTTTCATCGCCCAAAATATTGCTGTTGATTTTAACATTGTCCAACATGGTACAAGCTATGGCAAGACATGCTTTCAGGTCTCCAATAGCAGGAAAAATAATCTCCTTAGTAAGTTGAACTTCGCGGTGATACCCTGAGGGTAAATTAGTCAATAGCAAAGCAAGCTCATTAGGCACTGCCTGTATGCGGTTACACTTACCTCTTATGAGCTCAAATACATCGGGGTTTTTCTTGTGCGGCATGATGCTGCTACCTGTGGTCAGTTCGTCAGGAAACGTAAGGAATCCAAAATTCTGATTCATATACAAGCACACATCCATACTCAAACGGGAAAGTGTGGCCGCAATACTGCTCATTGCCATCGCAACAAACCGCTCTGCCTTTCCCCGGCACATTTGTGCATACACCGAGTTGTAATGCAGTGCGTTGAAATGCAGTAAGCTGGTGGTAAGCGACCTGTCGAGCGGAAGCGATGAGCCATAGCCGGCACCGCTACCGAGGGGATTTTTATTTGTGATTTTATAGGCTGCTGCCAGCAAACTCATATCATCGGCAAGGCTCTCAGCATAGGCTCCGAACCATAGCCCGAAGGACGACGGCATGGCCAATTGCAAATGAGTATAACCCGGCAGCAGGTCGTCTTTATGCCTATCGCTAAGCACTTGTAACAGGTTAAATAGCGCAAGGGTCAGTTCCTTTATTTCCTTTATTTCCGCACGGAAGTATAATTTAAGATCTACTGCAACCTGATCATTACGACTCCGGCCACTATGAATTTTTTTACCTGTGTCGCCGAGCTTTGCCGTCAACATAATCTCTATCTGTGAATGAATATCTTCCACCTCTGGTTGCAACTCAAAAGTACCAGCTTCTATTCTCGCAGCTATGTTCTTCAACTCAACCCTGATTAGCTCCCAATCGTCGCCGGACAATAAGCCAACTTTATTCAGCATTTCAGTGTGGGCCAGCGAACCCTCCACATCATACTTCGCCAGTACGAGGTCAAACTCCTTATCCCTTCCAACCGTAAACTCCTGAATTTGCTCAGATATTATGGTGCTATCCTTTTGCCAAAGTTTCATAGAACTGCATTTAATAATTGTATGTAAGTAGCGATACCCTGCTGTATCTCTGTGCAATAAATATATTCGTCAGCCATGTGGCTTCTGGCCGAGTCGCCGGGGCCCATTTTCAGAGCCGG
>CAILMA010000415.1 GCA_903835145.1 uncultured Bacteroidota bacterium | reverse complement strand
ACGAATACCATTATTCTATTATAAAGCTACCAAAATTATTATCAAGTTTAAGACTTTGTGAACCGGTTTTATTATCGCAGTCGTTTTGGAAGATACCGGTGAGCAGGTCTCCTTCTTTTTCGCCGGTAAGGTAGCTGAACATTTCGCTGGCGGTTGCAGGCTTTGAGTCTGCATTCAGCACTATGGTTTCTCCTGTAGTTATACGGGTAATGGTGATCTCGTCAATAGTAACCTTGCAGTGTTTTGCACGTTTTTTGTTGTTCACCTTATATTTAAGCTGGCCAGACTGGTCGGGCTCCAGGGTGCTGCAGGTAGCCACTTCAGTAGCAGGTTTCAGCGGGCATTGCTGGGTTTGTAGTATACAAATCTGTAGTGGGCAGGGCGTGCCATTGCAAAAAAACTGTTTCGAGTTATTATTGGCGAGCAGCTGCTCAGTGCGAATCAATATGGGCTGCCGCTTGGTGTTCTGGCAGTAGGGTGCTCTTTTAAATTTCCGTGGCTCTTCGCCATAGTTTTTTGTGGAGTCGAGAGGTGCCATATAAACACCATTGTCATAAGATACGGGAGCTGGCGCAGCCGCTGGCGTGAGTGATGCTCGCCAGTCGGGCACGGTATAATTCGTGCTATTCTGAACATTATTTTCAGCTAAGGCCGGTGCCCGTGTCCCGGTGCCGAATGGAGAAAATTTGAGCAGTACCGCAGACCCTACGAGCAGCAGAATTGCAGCCGCATATGCCCAGCTATAAGATTGTTTCCTGCTTTGCAGCGGGTGTAACCTATGTGATAACTGCATCCATTCTGCTTCAGCATCAAAACCGGGCATCAGCTCCCGCAGCGATGCTTGTTCCATTCTTTTGTTCAGCGATTCATTATACTCAGGTAGCATTTTTTATTGTTTTAACTTATTGGAACTAATTTTTCTTTCAGCAATGCCCGTGCTCTGTGTAGCTGTGTTTTTGAAGTACTTTCTGATATATCGAGCAAGGCACCTATTTCTTTATGGTTTTTCCCTTCAAACACGTACAGGTTAAAAACTGCGCGGTAGCCATCAGGCAGGTCGTGTACGAGCCGCAGTATTTCTTTTACGGTGAGCTGGTCGAGCGCATTTTCACTCACATCAGGCGCGTCGTATAGCTCCGGGTCTTTACTGTTTACATAGAAGGGTTGTTTTTTACGCAGGTGCATCAGGCATTGGTTCACCACTATTTTTTTAAGCCATGCCCTTGGGCTGCCAATGCCCATGTAGGTAAAGCGATCTATGTTTTTGAAAAAATTAAAAAAGCCGTCCATCAGCACCTCACGGGCATCTTCAGGGTTCACTACATACCGCAGGCACACAATCATCATGCTTTCCACATGCATACTGTAGAGCAATTTCTGAGCCTGAGCGTCGTTGTTTTTACAACACTTTATCAGGTGCTCTTCATCAGCGATATGTAAGTCCGTTTTTTTCAAATGGGCAATAACATCTTTACCGGTTATTATAATAAAAGTAAATACTTTTCACCATATTAAGCACCCTATTGGTGCTCTGTTAAAGTAAATGCGATGAGTTGACAAAAGGTTACAGCAAACTGAGAAAATAGTTAAATAAACCCACAACTATAGATTTGACCATGTTAATATTGAAGGTTTTCAATACGATGGATAGGTAAAATCTCACCCGAAACCCATACCTTTGTATTATTATTTATTGCTGCGTTCCTTCCCGGGTCAGTTACCAACTTTTATCTACGCATATCAAAACCGTTATTCACGGCCTGCGTTATACTCTTTGCCAGCTGACAATTCCAGTTATTACAACCGGAATCTCACAAATGGTATTGTTGCTCAGCGCTTAATTTTATTCAATGACATTTAACGAACTAAACCTCATTGCGCCCATTTTGAAGGCGCTTGAGACGGAGGGTTATACTAACCCAACTCCCATTCAGGAACAGGCTATCCCGATTTTACTGCAAGGCAAGGACCTCCTGGGTTGTGCCCAGACGGGTACAGGCAAAACAGCTGCTTTTGCTATTCCTATTTTACAGACGCTGCACAAGCAACATGCTGAGCGCGCACCTAAAGTAGTTAAGACACTTATTCTTACCCCTACACGTGAGTTGGCCATTCAAATAGGCGAAAGCTTTGCTGCCTATGGCAGGGGTTTACACCTCAGGCACACTGTTATTTTTGGTGGTGTGCCACAAGGCGCACAGGTACAGGCACTAAGGTCTGGTGTTGAGATTCTTATCGCTACACCCGGAAGGCTTATTGACCTCATGAGTCAAGGTTATATTAACCTTAAAGACCTTAGCATTTTTGTGCTCGATGAGGCCGATCGTATGCTGGACATGGGCTTTATACATGATGTAAAGAAGGTAGTAGCTAAATTGCCGGCAAAAAGGCAGACTCTTTTCTTTTCTGCAACCATGCCGCCTGAAATACAGAAGCTCGCCAATACTATATTGGTAAACCCGGAAAAAGTAGAAATTACGCCGGCAGCTACTACCGCTGAAACCGTTGTTCAGTCTGTTTACTTTGTAGATAAGAAAGACAAACGCCAGTTACTTGCCCATGTACTTAAAGACCATTCTATAAAAAGAGCGCTTGTATTTACCCGCACCAAGCATGGTGCCGATAAGGTAGTAAAAGACCTTGAAAAAGTAGATATTTCAGCTGAGGCAATACATGGTAATAAGTCGCAGAATGCTCGCCAGCGTGCACTCGGCAACTTTAAAGATGGTAAAATAAGGGTGCTTGTTGCAACCGATATCGCAGCCCGCGGTATTGATGTTGATTTGCTTTCCCATGTTATCAACTACGAAATACCTGAAGTTCCGGAAACGTATGTGCACCGTATAGGCCGGACAGGCCGTGCAGGCGCCAGCGGTATTGCAATGTCATTTTGCGATGGCGAGGAAAGAGCCGATTGGAGGAATATAGAAAAACTGACTGCCCAGAAAATACCTGTGGTGCAAGGCCATCCTTACCCAATGAGCGAAGAAGGTATGGTACACATAAACCTGCCAAAAAATAAAGATGTAGTACAAAGGCCAAATGCCATAAAACAGAGGCCACAGAGGCGGTTTAATAGCTATGCAGGGAACGAGAAAAAGCCTAAATGATCATAAAATCATTAATTTATGCTTGTTGGTTTGTTAATATTTAATGAACATACAACATATTGTCCCGGCAATCTCTATTTTTGGCTTTGAAAAACAAAAATCCACTATGCAAAAATTAACAAAAATCGTTATCGCGGCCGTAATGGGCGCAATGCTGTCAACTGGTGCTTTTGCACAAAATGCAAAGCCCGCAGCCGCTCCTAAGCCCGCTGCTGCCAAAAAAGAAAAAGTAGTAAAGACGGCCCAGAGTGAGCACGTTTTTATTAAGAACTTCGAAGCCGGCAGAATGATTACAGTTTATGACATTATGTTCCTGAACTACATTACCGATATTAAAACTGCGGAGGCCGCTCACAATAAAACGATTACCGTAGGTGGCAAATTAATAACCAAGGGTGAAAAAATAACTGCTGAACAGGCAGATGCTATTAATGCTGCAAAGCAACAATTTAAAAATTCGCACCATCCTGAAATGGTAAGTGATGCAGACAAAGCAGCATCAAAATACAAAAATGATGTAGACGCTAAAAAATGCTCAACTTATTGGTTTTGCGATAGGTTCGGTAAGTGCTACTGGGCTTGTATGTAAATTCAACCAACGATTTTATAGAAAAGAGTGTCTCTTACAGGGGCACTCTTTTTTTTGTACATTATATTTTTGATTTCGTACAAAATTTGTTGGCAGACTATACAATTTCTGTTACATTTATTAGGTATAAAAAATAAAGTTT
>CAILMA010000414.1 GCA_903835145.1 uncultured Bacteroidota bacterium | reverse complement strand
TTATAATCAACTTCCTGCCGTATCGCTTTTAATATTGGTGTCTCAGGCATCCACAAGCCACCGCCGGCAAAACACTTACCACCCGGCTCAATATGCAGGTAAAAGCCTGCACCCGGATATTTCTTGCCACCCTTGCTGAAAAACGCACCAAAATTGGGCTTGTAGGGCGTCTTATCCTTTCCAAACCGAACATCTCTAAATATTCTGAAAACGCAGTCTTTCGCTTTCTGCTCGCTGAAAGCCGGGTCTTTTTGGGCTATTTCAGCCAGCAACTCACCTACCTGATTTTCAAAATCTTCCTTTGCGGCAGTGTATTTGTCCCTGTTGGCATCAAACCAGATTTTATTATTGTTTTGAGCTAATTCGGTGAGAAAACTGATTGTATTGGCATGAAGCATATTGCACAAATTTGACTCAAATATACACCTGCATTGAAAAAATTATGACCATTACCTACAGATTAATTGCAGTTAAATAAGAATAAATTTATCCGAGGTCTTGCAAATACAACAAGCACTATTTCGAAAAATCAAAAATGAATCGCACTAGTAACCGATTGAATTCGTCTCCAAATATTTTCATTTCCACTTGCTACTCGTAAAACAGTAAGTTGAGACCCTTTTTTTTACAGACGAATATATAGTAACGACCCGGGTTTATTAACTCTTTTGGCACAACCTAACATAATTTGGAAAATGCTAATAAAATTCAGAACTTTACGATACCATATCCACTTTAAAATGAAAAATACGTATAAATACCCAAATTATGCCTTTTATATATTGGTTATTTACAGCCTCTTAGCAGGCAATATTTCATCTGCTCAAAATATTATTACAATATGCGGCACTGCAACTGCAGGTTATTCCGGCGACGGTGGTGGCGCAGCTTATGCATCCCTTTATTACCCTAAAGGCGTTCTCGCCGATACATTTGGCAATATCTATATCTCAGACTGTATTAATACCTGTATAAGAAAAATCAACACTTCAGGCATCATCAAGACAATAGCTGGCCGGGCCGGATACCGTGATTTCCATGGAGATGGCGGACCGGCTACTGCGGCCGCTATGGGTTACCAAATGGGATTGGCAATGGATACTGCGGGTAACCTCTACATTGCCGACCCTGAAAACCAAAGGGTAAGAATGGTAACTACATCTGGAATTATGAACACGTTTGCAGGCGACAGTATAAGCGGTTATAGCGGCGATGGCGGTCCGGCAACCAATGCAAGTCTTAATGCTCCGCTTCGGATGTCTGTAGATAAACTGGGAAATGTCTACATCACTGACCCGTTTGAATATAGAATTCGCAAAGTGACGCCTTCGGGCATTATTAGCACGTTTGCAGGCACTGGCACTGCAGGCTATTCCGGAGATGGAGGGCCTGCAACAGCGGCAAGAATTTCGCGACCTGGAGGGATCTGTGTTGATACCGGAGGCAACTTCTATTTCTGCGATTATTCCAACCAGTACATAAGAAAAATTGACACACACGGCATTATAACAACCATTGGCGGCACCGGAACCGGTGGCTACAGTGGTGACGGCGGGCCGGCAACAGCAGCACGAGTGTACAACCCGGATGGGATATGCGCAGACAAGCACGGCAACATTATTTTTGCAGACCTTGCAAATAGCAGAGTAAGAAAAATTTCACCTGATGGCATAATTTCTACCATTGCAGGTACAGGCACAGGTGGATTCAGCGGTGATGGCGGGCCGGCTACAGCGGCCCAGCTTTGGGGGCCTACCGACGTTACACTCGACAAATATGGCAACGTGTACATTGCAGATTATGAGAACAGCCGAATTCGGGAGATAGTAAACTGCCCACCACCGGCGCCCACCAGCATAGCTGGTCGAAGCGCCGTTTGTACCGGATTAAACACTCGCCTTTCTAATGGCGTATACGGTGGGTTTTGGACCAGTGAGGACACCTCTATCGCCTCAGTAAATGACAGCGGTTACGTGACTGGCAGGGCAGCAGGCACTACCGTTATTTCATATACATTGGTCGATTCCTGCGGCAGCACAAGCGCTACCCTTCCCTTCCTCGTCAATCTATCAGCCAATTCAGGAACTATAACCGGGCCATCCTACATTTGTGTCGGCACCACCACAACTTTTGTTGACTCTGGCGGGGCATCCGGCGGCACCTGGGTATCTTCTAATACCCGGGTGGCAACAGTTAGCGCAGCCGGTATTGTAACTGCTATAAGCGCCGGAGCTGTAAACATCTACTACATCGTAAGCAACCGATGCGGATCAGACACGGCATCAATTAGTCTTGTAGCTTACGAGTATCCTGTTGCCGGACACATCTCCGGTGCTACGTTCGTATGCCGTGGCCTAATTACTGTACTTGCCGACTATAGGTCTGGTGGCACGTGGGCATCTTCAGATACTTCCATTGCCGTTGTAACCCGGTATACCGGCATTGTCAACGCTCATAGAACTGGTGATGATACCATTTACTATTCCGTAGTTAATAGTTGCGGCTCGGCTACAACGTTTACAATCGTTACAGTCACCGATTTACCAGATACGCCAGCCTTAATTACGGGTGCGACATTTGTATGCGAGGGCGCGACGACCCTGCTCGATGACACAACCTTACACGGCACCTGGACTTCATCTGCCCCCTCCGTCGCCAGCATAACAAGTCTGTATGGAGCCGTAACTGGTTTGGCACCAGGAACGGTGACAATCACTTATACTGTAACCAATAGCTGCGGCCTGAATTACCGAACGCGAGACATCACGGTTATCCCCCCCACTTATCCCGGGCATATTTCGGGTACATCAAGTCTATGCCTCGGCGACCACGAAACGCTATCCAATTCCGTTACCGGAGGTCGCTGGACCGCCGATCGTTCAGGGCGAATTTATATCGATTCAATTTCAGGACATGTAGCTACATTATCTTCAGGCCCCGATACCGCCTTCTACCTGGTACCCGGTGTGTGTGGCACAGGCGTTGCTCAGTTTGTAGTAACTGTTGATACCCTACCCAATGCAGGAGTCGTTTCCGGGGCCGATACTTTGTGTCAGGGCGCTACTACCCTGCTATCGAGCACTACATCAGGAACGTACTGGGTGAGCGAAGATGCCGCGATCGCATCGGTGAATATTACATCAGGTATCATCACTGGCAACCATCCCGGATATGTTAAAATAAATTGCATTTACTTTAATTCATGTGGGACAGATACTGCATCGCACGAAATATTTGTTACACCGCACACACCTGAAGCTGGTGTTATCGCCGGCCTCCACAACATTTGTGAAGGGGAAACGCTGAACCTATCCAACTACGTAGCCGGTGGCGTGTGGGCAAGCTCTGATCCGTCAGTCTGCACGGTCTCTGCAACTGGTCTATTACAATCGCTCGGACCGGGGGCAAGCCATATCACTTATACCGTAACCAATAGCTGTGGCGTCACCAATACAGTTGTGGACTCCGTTTTTGTGTTTTCGGCCTCTGCATGTGCCACAGGTATACAGGAACAGGAAACTGGTACTTTGCTTCATCTGTCTCCAAATCCTTCAAACGGAACCTTCCGGATAACAGGCAAGCTCAGCGCCCCGAATGGCGATAATCTGATAGTATACTGCATAACAGACGTGTCAGGGAGGGAATGCTACAGCGGGAATGCAACAAGTCAATCCAATAAAATCGATTTGGAGTTTAACCTACAAGGAATTCTGCCCCCCGGTTTATATATTTTACGGGTCAATTCAGGTATAAATTTGAAAAGATTCGTAATTATCATTGAAAAGTAAGAATATTTCAATCCGGCCATTTTCGGAATAAAATGCGTATTTTTATTCCAAATTAGTTCATGTCCACGCCACAACGCTTCTTATTTTTTCTTATTTTTTGTCTTTATTGTCAGGGTTTAAATGCTCAGATTATAACGACAATAGCAGGAAGCGGCGTATATGGCACCACTGGCGATGGCGGAATGGCTACTGATGCTACTTTTTCTAATATCATTGGTATAACTGTTGATAGTGCGGGAAATGTGTATATCTCAGACAGGGATGCAAACCGGGTAAGAAAAATAACTCCTGACGGCCTCATCGTGAATTTTGCCGGGGGTGGGCGTAGTTTGGGCGACGGTGGCCCTGCGACAGATGCCTTATTATCGCAGCCTTACAGCCTTGCATGCGACAAATTTAATAACGTCTTTATTTGTGATCAGGGCAACAGCCGACTGAGGAAAGTGGACCAAAGTGGCATAATCAGCACATTTGCAGGAAACGGAACATTCGGGGCAACGGGCGACAGCGGTCTGGCAACTGCGGCCGGACTCGACAACCCCTGCGGCGTTGCTGTTGACAAAATGGAAAATGTTTTTATTGGCTCAGGGTCGGGATGCATAAGAAAAATATCAGCTACAGGAATAATAACAACGATAGCGGGCTCGGATACCAGTGGCTACCGTGGCGATGATGGCCCGGCTACTGCAGCTTGGCTAAGCAGTGCTGCTTCCCTCGCGGCAGACACGTTTCAAAACGTATATGTGGCAGACTTTGAGAATAATCGCATAAGAAAAATAGATACCAACGGAATCATAACAACCATTGCCGGCACTGGTACCAGTGGTATGACCGGCGATGGAGGGCCTGCAACGGACGCCATGATACACTGGCCGACATCTATAGCCTGCGATCTGGAGGGTAATGTCTATTTTGCCACCACAAATCAAATTAGAGAAGTAAACTCCAACACCGGTATTATTTCAACCGTTGCCGGAGGCGCAACTGGCGGATTTGATGGGGATGGTGGCCCCGCTACTGCTTCTTCGCTCTGGTTACCGCAAAGTATAGCCGTGCACGGCAGCGGGAATGTTTTCATAGGTGATTACTTTAATTACAGAGTCAGAGAGATAATTCACAACCACGCACCTTATTTCAATTTTGGCCATGCTCATACTATTTCGATATGTGAAAACTCGTCTTCAATTTCTCTGAATTCTATGACTTCTGCCCGGGATATCGACTCTGGCCAATATATTTTTTGGCGGGTCGGGTATAACGCAGCACATGGTACCGTTACTTCATCATTCCGAACCACGACCACAGGCACACTGATCATTCCATCAGGCTTAAGTTACACACCAGCCGCTGGATTTAGCGGCATTGACTCCTTTACGATTATTGTAGATGACGGATGGCTGGCTGATACCACGAAATTTAGTGTAACAGTTATCCCGGTTTATACTTCATCTGCAATTTCCGGCCCTGCAAATCTTTGTATTGGGTCGCCACAAACGTATGTTGCCACCCCGGCCGGTGGTGGATGGACTGTTTCCTACGGCATTTCTATAAGTTCTACCGGGCTTGTATCAGGGCTTTCAGCCGGCACTTCCGTGCTCACTTATATTGCTTCTAATTCCTGTAGCATTGATACCGCCTTATTCTCTATAAACGTGTGGAATTATGTAACGCCGTCAATAACAATTCATGGTCTCGATACCATTTGCAACGGCTCATTGGTTACATTTTCGTCTTCAGCCCTGCACGGAGGACCATCCCCTACTTACAAATGGTACAAAAACGGCGTGCTATCAGGCGCCGATAGCACTAACTATACCCCATCAGCATTGGCCAACGGCGACCGCATATCCTGCACTTTTATCAGCGATGCGCAGTGCCTCACCACACCAGCAGCGAACAGTAACGTTATAAACATGCACGTCAGACCTTTGAATTACCCCTCCGTTAGTATTTCAGGATATTCGGGAGCCTTGGTGTGTCAAGGTACACCCGTCACGCTTACAGCAATGCCCGTAAGTGGTGGCTATTCGCCACACATTACATGGCTAAAAGCTGGCACCATACTTGGCTTCGGATACTCACTTATATATACTCCGGATAATGGCGATGTTGTTTACTGTGATATGACAAGCAGCACGCCATGTTCGCTGCCCCCTACTGTTGATGCACACACGGAATTCTACGTTAAGCCTGTTGAAACGCCTTTCCTTACCATTCATACCCCACACGACAGTACCGCATATTGGGGCGAAATTGTGACCATGATCGCTGAGGAAACATTCGGCGGCTCCGTTACCGGATATCAATGGTTTTTAAACGGAAACCCTGTTCCGGGCGCAACATCCAATTTGTTTTCCACATCCGTATATTCTAATGATACAATATTGTGTGAGGCCACAAGCAGCCTCGATTGCATAACATCGCTCACTGATACCAGCAACACCATCGTTATTCATTCAATCACTAATGCGCTACCCAACGTAAACAGCGCCCTTTCCCTGGTAAGTCTATCTCCAAACCCTAACAATGGAGCGTTTAAAATTGCCGGGCAAATAACCACAAACAACAAGGAACTGGAATATTTTATAATTGATATTGCTGGCCATATCGTCGCCAGAGGAAACCTACCGGTGATAGACAATTATATTTCGGCAGCAATTACATTGGGTACTGAAATTCCATCGGGGCAATATCTCGTTCACTTTGCATCTGAAACTTGCACCGGAAACCTGAAATTCACCATAATGCGTTAACAATTTTACTATTTTATTGTGGCATTTACTTACCGTTGGTGAACAAAAACGACCGTTGGTGAACTCGTTTTGTTTTTAAAGGGGTAATTGAATTAATTTCACCAACAATTCTTCATAGCCAGCTATTCCGTAGAAAGAAAAATAACGAGGAGTAACGCTCGTTCAGCGAAGGAAAATACCAGAAACATAGCAGTTTCAAATTCCATTTTTATCAAAAAATATGTTTTGGGGAATAAAAAGCATTCTATTTTTGTAGTGTGCAAACATTCGTAACATCAAAATCGAGGGAAAATATCCTGAGCAGGATTAGAAAAGGATTGGGCGAAGCCAGCCTGCCGATTCCTTTCCCGGAGGTAGAAAAAGACAATAAAAATCTGTATCCCGATATCGGTAACGCCATAGAAGAGGTATTTGCAGAAGCTTTTATCGCCTTAGGCGGTAAGTTCGTGTTTTGTGAAAGTGACGACGATTTTATAGAAAATATTGCGGTGTTATTTGAAAGCAAGGGATGGACTCAAATGTTGTGCTCTGACCACCGGATATACAATCTTTTCAAGCAACGGAATCTTGATATCGTACTTCCTGCCGACCAATATATTGAAACCGGGGACGCCTGTATTACCGGCTGTGAAATGTTAGTAGCTCGAACAGGCTCGGTTGTTTTAAGTAGTGCTCAGAATGTAGGCCGTACGGCGCCAGTATTCTATCCTGTACATATCGTCTTCGCCTATGCCGATCAGATTGTACCTGATATAGAAGACGCGTTTGCTGTGATGAAAAAGAAGTACAAAGATAACCTTCCTTCAATGATAAACCTGAATACTGGCCCCAGCAGGACAGCAGATATAGAAAAAACACTGGTAGTAGGAGTGCACGGCCCTGGTGAAGTATTCTGCTTCTTTATTAATGCTGACAGCGGTTATTTATTTTAATAGAAGCTCTTGTTCAGAACAAATCTGATAACCTGGGTTGAAAATAAAAACACCCGTACTTTTTTGGAAAGTACGGGTGTTTCAATTATCGATAGAATTAAAAGCCTTGTTTAGCAACACCATCTTTAATAGCTTGCAAAGCTTTGGCTTCGCTCATGATTG
>CAILMA010000413.1 GCA_903835145.1 uncultured Bacteroidota bacterium | reverse complement strand
TTTTCAAGTTTTGATTTTTCTTCCTGTAGTTGCTTTATAGCCCGTAGCGTATCTTTAGGATGCTTGAGCTGCTCATTAACGGCAGCGAGTATTTCGAGTTTGTTGTTCACATATTCCTGCGCTGCAAAGCCGCTTACGGCTTCCATGCGGCGCACGCCGGCAGCCACAGCACCTTCTGATTTTATTTTGAACATACCCAGCTGGCCCGTGAAGCCTACGTGTGTACCGCCGCAAAGCTCAATAGAGTATTCGGGGTCCATAACCACAACGCGCACGATATTGCCATATTTCTCACCGAAAAGCGCCATCGCGCCAAGTGCCACAGCCTCGTCTTTGGCCATTTCCTTAATTACTACAGGCACATTCTCGCGTATCTTTTCATTTACAATCGTCTCAATGCGGGCTATTTCTTCATCGGTAACCTTGGCAAAGTGACTGAAGTCGAAGCGGAGGTGTTCTTCATTAACCAATGAGCCTTTTTGTGCCACGTGCTTACCCAGTACATCGCGCAGGGCTGCGTGCAGCAGGTGGGTTGCGCTGTGGTGTATGGTGGTTGCCTGGCGGCGTGTGCGGTCCACTTTGGCCAGCAGCGGAGCGAAGATGTTTTCGGGCAGCGTTTCGGTAAAGTGGATGGTAAGCCCATCTTCTTTACGGGTATCTATGATTTTAATGCTGTCGTTCGGGAACAGGAACTCACCTGTATCACCTACCTGGCCGCCGCTTTCTGCATAGAACGGCGTAGTATCAAGTACCAGCTGGTAGCTTTCCTTGCCCTTGGCTGTTACCTTACGGTATTTAAGTACCTGGGCTTCTGCTTCAAGGTCGTAGTAGCCAACGAACTTTGCAGCGTCGCCTTCCCTCAATATAACCCAGTCCTGAGTATCGAGTGCGGTTGCCGCGCGGCTGCGCGTTTTTTGTTTTTGCAATTCCACCTCAAAACCTTTTTCATCCACTGTCCAGCCGTTTTCGCGGGCTATAAGCAGTGTAAGGTCTATAGGGAATCCAAAAGTATCGTGTAGTTCAAATGCGGTTTCGCCCTTTATCGTTTTATCGGCGGTTGGTTTGGCGAGTATTTCATCAACTATTTTAAGGCCTTTATCCAATGTCCTCAAAAATGCGTCCTCTTCTTCTTTTACCACCTTGCTCACGAGGTCAATCTGCTGGTGTAGCTCCGGGAAAATGTGCTCGAACTGTGTGGCGAGCACGGGCATCAACTTGTAAAGCAGTGGCTTTTTGTAGTCGAGGTAAGAATAATAATACCGCACAGCGCGGCGCAGGATGCGGCGGATAACGTAGCCGGCACCCGTATTAGATGGCAGCTGACCATCGGCAATAGTGAACCCAATGGCCCTGATGTGGTCGCTGAGCACACGGAAGGCTACATCGGGCTTGGCATCGGTATAGCCATATTTTTTGCCGGTCATTTTTTCGATGGCATGAATAGTGCCGGTGAAAAGATCGGTATCGTAATTGCTTTGTTTTTGCTGCAGTACCCTTACAAGGCGCTCCAGACCCATACCGGTGTCCACGTGGCGTGCAGGCAGGGGATCAAGTGTGCCATCTTTCAGGCGGTTGAACTGCATGAATACATTGTTCCAGATTTCGATTACCTGGGGGTGGTCGGCATTAACGAGGTTCTTACCGGGCACAAGTTTCTTCTCTTCTTCGGTGCGGCAGTCAACGTGTATTTCGCTACATGGGCCACAGGGGCCTGTATCGCCCATTTCCCAGAAGTTATCTTTTTTGTTGCCCATGAGTATTCTTTCCTCAGGCACAAACTGTTTCCAGCAGTCGTAAGCCTCCTGATCCATGGGCAGGTTTTCTGATGCATCACCCTGAAACACTGTTACATACAGTATTTCTTCCGGCATCTTGTACACTTTTGTCAGCAGCTCCCAGCTCCACTCAATGGCTTCTTTTTTGAAGTAATCGCCAAAGCTCCAGTTGCCCAGCATCTCAAACATGGTGTGGTGATAAGTATCAACACCAACTTCTTCCAGGTCATTGTGCTTTCCGCTTACGCGCAGGCATTTCTGCGTATCAGCTATGCGGGGATTTTCAGGTACGCGGTTGCCAAGGAAAAAGTCTTTAAACTGATTCATGCCTGCGTTGGTGAACAGCAGGGTAGGGTCGTTTTTAACGATTATGGGAGCAGAGGGCACAATTTCATGGCCTTTGTTGCGGAAAAACTCTAAAAAAAGGTTACGTATCTCGTTGGCGGTAAGCATCATTTATTATTAATTGGACGCAAAGATAATTAGCAGGGTTGAAGATTACAGGAAAAGAGGGATAATTATAATAAAAAAATTATGTGTTGAGCAGCGGAGGCGTCGGAAAAGCATATTATAGAAAATTGATCTAACGGCACATTATAATATTAACATTGAATTGTTAAAATAATGGATGGTTTAAATGAACTTTGCGTTTTCAAAAAAATAAAAATTTAGTAATGACGACTTCTGAGTTCATAGCAGCAGCCCTGCGGGAAGATATAGGCAGCGGGGATTGTTCTACTTTGGCCAGCATACCTGCAACCGAGAGAGGTGCAGCGGTACTGAAAATAAAAGAAGATGGAATAATAGCAGGGATAGACCTTGCACAGGAGATTTTTCACCACCTGGAGCCCGGAGCAGTTTTTACATTTTATAAAAAGGATGGCGACCGCGTGAAAACCGGTGAGGTGGCTTTTGAGGTGGCAGCAAGTGTGCATACCATACTCATGGCTGAGCGCCTGAGCCTGAACTGCATGCAGCGCATGAGCGGCATAGCCACGCTTACTAATAAATATGTTGAGGCCATAAAAGACTATAAAGCCAAAATACTGGATACCCGTAAGACAACCCCTTTGTTCCGTGCATTTGAGAAGGCGGCAGTGGAGATGGGCGGTGGTGTGAACCACAGGATGGGTTTGTATGACATGGTGATGCTGAAGGATAACCACATTGATTTTTGCGGCGGTATAGAAAAAGCTATTGCCAAAACCAATGAGTGGATACAAAACAACAACCCCGCGCTAAAAATAGAAATTGAGGCGCGTAGTATAGACGATGTGAAACGGATAATGGCGAGAGGGAATATAGACCGCATAATGCTGGATAATTTTAACCCTGAACTGCTGGAAGAAGCCGTGCCAATTATAGGCGGTAAGTACGAAACCGAGGCATCGGGTGGCATAAAGCTTGAAAATATTGTGGATTATGCCCGCACCGGGGTTGATTTTATTTCCGTAGGTGCCATCATACACCATGCAGTGAGCATGGACCTAAGCCTAAAAGCAATAACAGCATGAAGCAACTCGTATTTATAGTGAACCCGCGTGCCGGAGTGGAACGCGAGAAGGAGATTATGCGTGCAATAGAGGCAAACATTGACCACAGCCGATATGCCTACGAAATACAGCATACCGAATATGCACGGCACGGTACGGAACTCGCCCGCAAGGCAGCCGAGAACGGTGCATTTGCCGTTGTGGCGGTGGGTGGCGATGGCTCAGTAAATGACGTGGCACAGGGCCTGCTGGGCACCAATACCGTGCTGGCCATAATACCGAAGGGCTCCGGAAATGGTATGGCCCGCACTATGAAGATACCGCTTGATGTGAATGAGGCCATGAAGGTGATTAATAACGGATTCGTAGTGAATATGGACGTGGCATTTGCCAATGATCGCCCCTTTATCAGTAATGCAGGCGTGGCATTTGATGCGCTGATTTCAAAGAAATTTGCAAAAAGCCTGAGGCGCGGACTGGCTGTATATAGCTACCTCGTTACAAAGTACATGTGGCTTTATAAGCCCTGGAGCTTTGATATAACTATTGATGGCAAGGCCATAAAGGAAAAGGTGTTCATGATAAATGTGGCCAATGGACAGCAGTTTGGCTATAACTTCAAGATAGCACCAAAGGCCGATTATACTGATGGAGTGCTGGATCTGGTAATCATCCGCAGCTTTCCGAAGATATTAGGAGGGCTTATTGCGCTGCGCGCGATGAATGGTACCATAAATGGCAGCCCATATGTAACACACCTCACCGGAAAGGAGATAACCATAAGCCACCCTGACCTGAAACTGATGCAAACCGATGGTGATGCTCATGCTTGTGAGAACCATATAAAATTCACCGTGAAGCCTGGAGCTCAGAAAGTGATTGTACCGAAGGGGTAGGTGGGGTAAGAGTTTCGATATTATTTGCAATGGCGCATAACTTCGGTAAACCAGCGATAGTTATGCGTTTGCCGTTTTAGGTTGGCGGGCAAGTAGCCACGTCTCAACAGCAAGCATAAGCAGGGCAAGGATGACGCAAATTTTCCATAGGGGAAAGTTATTGGCCGATGCATCTTTATAGCTGCCGCTGTGGCTCATATCGGGCCAGAAAATGTTTTTGCCTTTCCAGCTGCTTTTCAGGTCGCTGATGTTGCGGTATTCTATCTGAGATTCCAGTTTATCCTGATTGAGGCCTATGAGGGTGGTGTCGCTCTGTGGTGCTGCAAGCTGGTAGAAGCCCGGTTGCTGCACAGCCTGTCCTACAGCCACATCGAGCCCGGCGGCATTAGGGCGCTGGGCGGGTATGATATCGGTACCGCGACCATAGAGGTGCAGGGTGTTTCGCTCAGTTACATTAGTAAGCGGGAGGTAAACAGACTGCTGGCTGCCCGCTGTAACAGCGTATATATTGCCGCTGGCACTCTGCATAGCCATCTGGTAAAGGAACGGCGCAAAAAAGTAGCTGCCGGGGAAGTTGCCCGACTGGAGATCGGCAGCTGTAGCGCAGATGTAAAGCTGCCCGCGGGATGGGGTGTAGCGTGCCAGCATAGGGTCGCCACTTCGGAAGCTCAGCACCGATTGCTGATTTGCATTCAATCCCGCACTAATGCTGTAGTGCCAGTTGGCTACCGGCAATTGCACGTTATCAGGTATTTTTTCAAATAGATCTTTTACGAGTGCGCTGCCCTGTTGCAGGCTGCTTGCAGTTTGTACTGCGGTATCTATGCCATTGATGCGGATATCGCCAACCTGTTTAAGACCATCATTAATGGCAGCAAAATTGTTTGTTCTGCCGGGGAAGATACAAATGCTTTGCCCTGCCTGCAGGGCGTTGTCCATTGTTTTACCAAGAGCATCATCGATATGAGTGATGCCGTTGAGAATTACGAGGTTGTAGTTGTTCCATTCTTTAGGTGCCGTAGTTACATCAAGTTGATTGAGCCGGAAGCCATTGTAAGCCCTGAATGCAGCCTGCAGGTAGGGGTTGGGCTGGCCTTCATTGAGCACCATTATTGCGAGATTAGAAGAGCTACGGGCGGAAATACGGAAAGTATCATCGAACCGGACAGCAGCATCATTCACCGTGAGTTGTATCTGCTGCCAGCTGGCATCATTCACCTGAAAAGATAATGTATCAATGCACTCCTTACGGTCATTGAAATTGAGCGTTGCAGCGCTCTTTACCTGGCCGTTCACAGTAAGCTGGAGTACTACGGCTTCTTTTACATTTTTACCGCTGAGCTTTGTGTGCACTACGAGGCTGTTGTTTTTGCCGGTTTGCAGCACAGGGATGGTGAGGTATGCAGTATCAATATACACATCCTGAACCTCCTCTGCCTGCACCGGCAGGCCATAAAAGGATATGTTTTTCATAACCTGGGTATCAGGCACAGCGGGGAATGAAGTTTGCTGAAAATCAGAATAGTAGTAGAGGTCGGCCCCTGTGTTGGTCTCATTTTGCACCATGCTTTGTGCAGTGGCTGCTACCTGCGCAACAGTTTTAGTTGCAGAGGAGAAGTCCAGCGCATTGATGGCTGCAAATACTTTGTCGGCAGGTTCAGGGCGAAAGCTTGCAGGTTTATCGTTAGTAATGAGGATAAAGCGGGTGCCGGGTGCGGCATATTTTATCTGGCGTGCGGCGTTTTCCTTTGCCATATCCAGCATAGTTCGTGCGCCTTTTTTCACGCTCATGCTCCACGAGTTATCGATATAAATGATCTGGAGCCTGTTGCCGGTGGTTTTTCCGGTATTGCTATTGAAGAAAGGCTGAGCGAAAGCAAGGATGAGAAATGCAAGAAACAATAAACGCATGGTAAGCAATAGCTTGTAGCGCACCTGCGATTGTTTCTGGCTGTTGAGCTGTATGTTTTTCAGGAAACGGGTATGTGGGAACATCACCGTTTTATACCTGCGTAGGTTAAAAAGGTGTATTAATACCGGGATACCAAGGGCAACGCCAGCCGTTAAGAAAAGCGGATATAGGAAACTCACCCGACAAATATAAGGTAATGCAATGAACAGCAGGGTTTCAGAAATGTGAAATTGAACGTTGCAAAGGTTAAAACTTTAAGGAATTGCATATACGGAGCCGGGCGAAACAGCCGACGGTGGGGAAGACCGGTATAAAACCGCCCGGACACCTGATAATGAAGCAGGCGGCCGGGCGGTAAGAAGATGTTTTACTGAATGGACGACAGCATTTTTTCTTTTGTGCTGCCAGCGATTGCCCTTTGATTTTGCAGGACCATCATCTGAATCTGAATTAGATCATTCAGCGAGCTGCTTATTTTGTCGAGCGGTTTTGGCTCTTCCTGGTTAAACACGATGTAGGAGGCAGGTATTGGCTTTACGCCGCGTGTGGCGAGTGCGGTATTCGCAGCATTGTATTGCTTCACATCCCGTTCCATCGCCGTTAGCAGCTCCGCTGTTTTCGGATTTTCAGAAAAGTAGTCGTAAGAAGTTGCATCGCCAAGAAGTACGTTTTTGTCTTCAAAGTCGTCACCTATTGAGGTGGCTCCATGCGCTGCGTAAGCTACCAGTTGTGCCCGGAGCTCTTCACAGGAAAGGTAAATCTGCTTGCCCAGCGCTAACGCGGGTGCCGCAGCAGGTGGTGTAGGCAGTGACAGCACGGCCTGTTCCTCACTCTTAAGGATGTACGTGCTTCGGAGGTAGGCGGCAGTGTTTCTCACTTCCATCAGCCGGCTGGTTTTAGAAGTAATAGTAAGCGTGAAGAACAAGCCACAACCAATGATAATAAGGGCACTACTAACAATGGTATTCACCTTAGTTTCCGGGTTGCGGATACCGCTGAAGAAGTAGATAGGCAGGAATACAAGTGCGAGTATAGCCGGAGAAATGACCCCCAACATGTTGGCACCCGGCCAGTGTTGCACTTTGAAGAGTATACCCAGTGCTATTGCAATGGCAGAAATAGAACCCAGCACGATAAGAAGTTTGTCTTTTGCGGCCCGTTGTTCTTTTACTTTGAGGGTAACAATCAGCGGCAGGAATACCAAACTTGCAATACCAATGCCTAACGTGATGAGAATTGAAGCACCTGCCCAGTGCATATATTTGAAAAATATACCGAAACTAAGGGATGTGGCAGCAAAGACGCCACTTGAAATCATGACCTTTTTCATAACATAGTAATTTTTGTTTGTTAGCAATAGGTGGGTTTCGTCTTCTATTTCGCTCAGCCGCTCCTTGTAAAACCTGCGGATGGTAGCCTCGTAGAAGGGCCTGAAGTCACCGTTCTCTTCAAGCTCCTGCTCTATGATACAGCAAATATGGTCCAGGAGGTTTAGCTGCAGGCCCTCCAGTTCAACGCCACGTGCACTTATGTCGCTGAGTATGAACTCTATTTGTTCGTCACTGATACAGTACATAGATTAAGCATTTTGGGTTTTAATATCCAGCAGGAATTTCATCGTATTCATGAAGTCTGCCAGTTCGCTTACTCTTTCTTTTGTTTTGTTCTTGCCCTCGGGGCTCAGGGTGTAATATTTCCTTGCCCGTTTGCCATTGTATTCCAGCTCCGTAGTCACAAGGCCGTCCTCTTCCAGTACATGCAGGGTGGGATAAAGGGCACCTTCTGTAATCTGAATCTTATCGAAGGTGAGTTCTTTTACTTTTTGGGTTATTTCGTAGCCATACATGCGGTTGTTGTCTTCAAGCAGCTTGAGGACGATTGTTTTGAGGGTTCCTTTTATGAGTTCTGAAGAGTAAATCATGGTTGTATCTTTAATGCCTAAGACAAAGATACATAAGAAACCAATGCATTGAGGTATTTAGTATGGAGCAGGTGAGATATTTTTATTTTAAATGGGATGGGTGGTGTTTATTCTCGTCATATTTGTTCACAAGATTCATGGATAGCTTTTTTCATGATCTTAACATCTTTACCAGAAAAAGTGTCTAAAAAATCAGAAACGGTTCAGCGCGGTTCGGCCAATTTCAAAAAGGCTTAAAAGCAATTCTGTATTTAGCTAATTTCGCAACATGAATCTTACAGCACCGGCACACATACAGAATTACATAGGTGGCAACCTACAGGCACCCCTGAGCGGTAAATACATGGACAACATAAACCCGGCTACTGGCGAAGTGTATAGCCTGACACCTGATAGTGATGCCCTGGATGTGGAAGCGGCTGTAGCGGCTGCCAAAGCGGCTTTTCCGGTATGGAGCACAACTCCTGTTGAAGAGCGGTTTAAGATTCTGAATAGGATAGCGCAGCTTATAGATGATAATATGGACGCCCTTGCGCTCGCAGAAACCAACGACAATGGCAAGCCACTGTGGCTGAGCAAGCGGGTAGATATACCGCGCGCTTCATCAAACTTCAGGTTTTTTGCTACCGGCATCATGCATTTCAGCACTGATAGTCACAGCATGGAAGACAAGGCTATAAACTACACCCTGCGCCAACCGATAGGTGTGGTAGGTTGTATATCGCCCTGGAACCTTCCTCTTTATTTATTTACATGGAAGATAGCGCCGGCGCTTGCCGCAGGCAATTGTGTTGTAGCGAAACCAAGCGAAGTAACACCAATGACATCCTACATGCTGAGTATTATTTGCCAGGAGGCTGGCTTACCGGCTGGTGTGCTCAACATATTGCACGGCAACGGGCCAAATTGCGGATCGGTGATTGTTGCTCACCCGCATATAAAAGCAATTTCCTTTACAGGTAGCACCCGTGCCGGCAAGGACATAGCCGCGACTGCGGCACCTATGTTTAAAAAGATATCGCTGGAACTGGGTGGTAAGAACCCAAACATCATATTTGCAGATGCAAACTGGAGCAAGATGATGAGCACGACAATTCAGTCCAGCTTCAGCAATCAGGGGCAGATATGCCTGTGTGGTAGCCGGATACTGGTAGAGGAGTCGATATACGAACAGTTTAAGGCGGAATTTATAGCCCGTGCTCAGAAGCTTACAGTGGGCGACCCGCTGGAGGACAGCAGCAAGCAAGGTGCTATAGTGAGTAAGTTGCACTACGATAAAGTGCTGGGTTGCATAGAACTTGCAAAACAAGAGGGGGGAAAAATGTTGCTTGGCGGACATGCCGTGAAGGGTACAGGAAGGTGTGCAAATGGCCTATTCATAGCGCCAACTATTATAGAAGGGCTGGGGGCCAGTTGCCGTACTAATATGGAAGAGATATTTGGACCAGTGGTTACCTTACAGTCTTTTAAAACGGAGGAAGAGGCACTGGAACTGGCCAATACCAGCGACTACGGCCTTAGTGCAACAATATGGACGCAGGATGTGAGCCGCGCCAACAGGGTGGCTGCGAAAGTACACAGCGGTATAATATGGGTAAACTGCTGGCTGCTGCGCGACCTGCGCACGCCATTCGGAGGTTTTAAAAATTCCGGTGTCGGGCGCGAAGGCGGTTGGGATGCTCTACGCTTTTTCACTGAGCCTAAGAATGTATGTATAGAGCTTTAGACTGTTAATAGTTAAACTTAAACTGGTAAAAGGCATTACCTTTTGTGCCATAGAAGATGACCGCGTGATCAGTAAAATAGGACTGTTCGCCGAAGATATCGTCAATGCCT
>CAILMA010000412.1 GCA_903835145.1 uncultured Bacteroidota bacterium | reverse complement strand
GCCAGGGTAAATGCCATCAAATCATGCTCCGGCCTGTAGGGCCGGCACCGCGTCAATGCTTACCGGCGTACCGGCCCTACATGCCGGAGGTGTGATATGACGTTATCCCAGGGCTTGCGCTTCGCGCTTCACCCTGGGCTATAACCTGGCGTGCCTTCAGCCCTTGGGAGGAAGCGGGGCTGTGTGGAAAGGACAGCCGCAGCAATTTGGATTGCAAAGTAAGCGTGGAGCAATCCGACCCGGCTGAACATTCGGTCATTGCTGCGGCTGGGTTTCACCACAGCCGCGCTCCGGTCGCATCGGACAACAACGCAAACTTGCATGCAGATTGGAAACAATTAATCTCACTGCATGGCAAATAAAACCGCCGTAACATCCGACGCATCTGGGTCGGCGTGCGATGTGCCTGCCACTAAACCAAAAAAACCTCCGCGCTATGTGCAACTGCCTGCGGCCTAAAAATAACCGGCACTATTACATTCACCGCGATTGGCACACCAGCCATTGCGTCAAGGTCAAGCCCGATCAAATTTACGGGGAAAACTATTCCAAAAAGGTGTAATTATTAACACCTTATATTTATGTCAGAAACAAAGAAAAACCGCCCTTACTGGATTAAAATATTTTTTAATACACTTTCTGAAACCGGAAAAGTTGCCGCCCTATCAACAATGGGAGGTGGTCTGCTTGGGGCGGTCCTGGCCTATACATGTGGGTTTGCAAAACGAGAAGAACTACGACAAATGTTCTTTCTTATCGTAGCAGGAGCAATTGCAGGCGCGTTACTTGAATTTGCTATGCGGTTCTCATTGCTCCCGGCAAAAATGCACAAGGCTTTAAACATAAAGCATGAGGAACTTAAAAACCAATTGGCGGACCGTAAAATATTGGAATTTAAAATTTCCAGTCCTGAGCAAATCGATCTTATTACAGGAAGACGTACTTACCGAATAAAAGTAAAAAACAAACATTCTAGCAAAGTTATTAAGAATTTAAAGGTATGGCTTTATGACATTAATTGGCCGGCGACAGTAGAGCGTCCACTGAATATGAGTGGAATAAAATGGCCATTTCAGTTACCAGAAAAAGGAAACGAAAACAATTCACTCGCGCACGAACTTGCAGGCGATTCGGAATTGGAATTTGATTTAATGTTTGTTGGTCTAACGAAATATAAAAGGATGATTAATCTTGCCCCATTCCTTCCGATGAAGAACATAGCACCCTCACTAATAGGGTCTGTCTATTCGAACACTACATTCAACATTGATATTTTGCCGAAAGATGATTCAAAACTAACTTTCAAATTCAAAGTGTCTGGCGGCGACGGCGATGTTGACACGATCACTGAATCATACATCTTGAAAGTTCCACCATTACAACAAGAAAACTGCGTACAAGATCAGGTTGATAATATTAATGCATTGACTCAAAATTTTGACAAATACCTGCCAGTTTTTGAAAAGCCCATAATAAGCGTGTGACACTTGCGCCTGGATAGAGAAGCAGCGCACTATGGATCTGCACAACATTGATAATCTGCTAGACGCGGGTTATATGCACATGCTGGTGTATTATTTTAGAAATTACAGCCAAAATGAATGTAAAAATTGAGAGCGTCACGCT
>CAILMA010000411.1 GCA_903835145.1 uncultured Bacteroidota bacterium | reverse complement strand
TACTAAGTACTAACGACTAAGTACTGATTACGTTTCTTCATCAAAGTAAATTTTATAGAAGCTCTTGCCGACGGCCGCATCCCAGCCTTTTTCTATCAGGTCCTTATTGCCATGGATATAGACATGGAAATTGTGGTCAAGTTTCAAAACGCTCTTGAAAACACGCGCTTGCTTTTTCACTGCCTGAGTAGAAATTCCGAACTTCTCAGGTATATCAATCGCATTGTTTTCGACAAAGTCGTCACCGAACGCCCGGAACGACTTAATCATGTCTTTTTCATGAAAGACCTCCTGTTCAAATTTTTCTTTATCAAACTGTTCATTACCCCTAAAGTACTCAACTGATTTATTTAAAAGGTCTATCTGGCTTGTCTTAGAAAGGTTGAATTCCTCTGGTGCCTGTTTGGCGATGAACTGCTTAGTAAGCGTCAGGAATTGATTGGTCTGAAAGTACTCATTGGCCTGGGGCAGCAGGTTAAGGAAGGTCTCCCGCCAAAAAATAGCTTCATCGCCCTTGCCAGAGCCATCACTTATCAGTACATCAAAGCCCTGTTCAGCATTTGTCGGGAAAATCAGGCAGCCTTTGTCAAACTTGGATGCTTCAACCCCCTCCCGTACTTTAAGCGAAAATTCATTGTCGTCGAGCGAGAGGTCAAGGAAGTTGCTTTTTGTCTCTGTTTTGTAGATGCCAATTGCCTCTACGTATGCATTGCCATAAAGGCAATTTTCATAGAGGCACATGTAAAGCTCCCCGTTTTTTATCTTGGGGTGCACTGTACTCTCGTACAAATGCTTGGCTATTTTTACTGAGTTTTCATGAAATGTACTGGTATCTGCAAAGCATTCCAGGCAATAATTATACACTTCATTAAAGTTGAGCGACGATGGGTGGGCAAATGCATACTTGCTGAGCTCATCGGTAAACCGGCTCAAAAAGGGGCCGGATAATATATCAAGGTCCTTCTTTATAATTTCAAGCGGGTGTTTCGAAAGGGTTAACTCGGCTCCATTGCCTTTGTTACCCACGTAGTGAACTGATACCTTGGTTAATATGCTTTCGCTGAGGTCCATCAAATTGCGGCTTTTGTGTTGGCAAAACTACAATGTTAGGCGGAACAGTTTACCTATTTCATTGGCAAATATAATATCCGGATCGGCGGGTTTATTTCGGGTAAGGATTCCTGTTTTTTGCCGTTGATTTCCCTTTATACAGTTCTAATTTTATATCTTTATCCCCTTGCCTCAAAATGCTAAATCATGCTTATTAATAAGTTTTTTGCTGCTTTTCTTATCGGTTTCGTGCCATTTGCTATATCGGCACAGGACAAAGACAAAAAGAAATGGGATGTAAATAACCCCGGTGGGCCGGGTAAAGATGTTGCCTTCACGGTTAATGAAGGCACGTGGATGAATCTTGATGTTTCGCCTGATGGTAAGGAGATAGCGTTTGATCTGCTCGGCGATATATATACAATGCCGGCAACAGGTGGCACTGCAAAAGCTTTGCGCACAGGGCTTGCCATGGAAGTACAACCAAGATACAGCCCCGATGGCAAGAAAATACTGTTTACCTCAGATGCCGGCGGAGGCGATAACATTTGGGTTATGAATACAGATGGCACCAAGGCACATCAGGTAACAAAAGAAAATTTCAGGCTGCTCAATAATGCTGTCTGGACACCAGATGGTAAGTATATCGTGGCAAGGAAGCACTTTACTTCTGGCCGCTCACTTGGTGCCGGTGAGCTTTGGATGTATCATTACACTGGTGGAAACGGACTTCAGCTAACTGCTCGCAAAAATGACCAGCAGGATTTAAATGAGCCAAGCGCATCGGCCGATGGTAAGTATATCTACTACAGCGAAGACATGTATCCCGGTGGCTTCTTTCAATACAACAAGGACCCCAACAATCAGGTATTCGTAATAAAACGCTTTGACCGCGATAAAGGCACCAGTGAAACTGTGACTGGCGGCCCCGGTGGAGCAGCTCGCCCTCAGATTTCACATGACGGTAAAACACTGGCTTTCGTAAAAAGGGTACGTACGGAGACGGTACTTTTCTTGCGCAACCTCGAAACAGGTGAAGAATGGCCGATATATGAAAAGCTATCTAAAGACCAACAGGAAGCATGGACCATCTTCGGTATTTACACAGGGTTTGCCTGGATGCCGGGCGACAAGCAGATTGTGATTTGGAGTGGCGGCAAGATACTTGCGGTTAATGTGAATAAATTAAACGACGCCCATGAAATACCTTTTACCTGCAATGTGAAGCAACATATTACAGATGCTGTAAGGTTTAAACAGGACCTGAATCCTGATGAATTTACAGTAAATGTGATTAGAAATGCTGTTACATCACCTGACGGCAAATGGTTGGTTTTCAATGCAATTGGGCATTTGTATAAAAAGGAACTTCCGGATGGTAAGCCAGTGCGGCTCACCAACAGCAAGCTGCAGGAGTCTGAACCTGCTTTTTCGCCTGACGGCAAATCAATTGTATATGTTACGTGGAGCGACTCGGCTACCGGCACGCTTCAAAAAATGAGTTTTCCCGGAGGGCACCCGGTTCAGCTGAGTACCAAAAGGGGAATGTACCGGACACCATCTTTCTCACCTGATGGCAAGTTTATTGTTTTCGCTAAAGACGGCAGCGACAACATAATGGGTAATACCTTCACCGTAAAACCCGGTATTTACACCATACCTGCGGCAGGCGGTAAAGAAGTGTTTGTTACCGACAAAGGTGAGCGTCCTGTTTATTCAGCTGATGGTGCCCGAATTTTTTACCAGTCGGGCGGATGGCCTGACAAGCAATTGAGTAGTTGTAAAACCGACGGTACCGATGAAAATACAATTTTCAAAAGCACCTATGCTGGTCAGTTTACTGTGTCTCCTGATAACGAATGGGTTGCTTACGTAAACCTTCACCAGGTATACATCGCGCCATTTCCACACACAGGCAAGGCAATTAATTTAAGTGATGATGCTTCTGATTTTCCTGTGAAAAAAGTTTCGCTTGATGCGGGTATTAACCTGAATTGGAGTGCGGATAGCAAGAAACTACATTACACCCTCGGCGAGCAATACTATACCATTGATCTCGCTGATAGGTTTGAGTTCATTGCAGGCAAGCCCGATTCCCTGTTTAAAACGCCCGAAAAAGGCATCAGCGTAGGCCTGACCGCGAAGACGGACAAGCCGACGGGCACTATTGCTTTCACTCATGCCCGTATAATAACCATGAAGGGCAATGATGTTATTGAAAATGGAACGGTATTGGTTGATGGAAACAAAATAAAGGCAGTTGGCAAGTCTGGCGAGGTTACCGTACCAGCTGGCACAAAAGAAATTGATTGCAGCGGTAAAACAATTATGCCGGGCTTTATAGATGCGCACGCGCATGGCGCGCACTTCCGGTCGGGCTTAACACCAGATCAACACTGGCCCTACTATACGAACCTTGCTTATGGCGTTACCACCATGCATGACCCAAGCGCAAATAGCGAAATGGTATTTGCCCAGAGCGAATTGATAAAGACCGGCGAAATGGTAGGTCCAAGAGTTTTTTCCACCGGCACAATACTTTATGGCGCAGATGGCGACTTTAAAGCGGTTGTTAACTCTCTTGAAGATGCCAAGAGTGCACTGCGGCGCACCAAGGCTTATGGCGCCTTTAGTGTAAAAAGCTACAACCAGCCGCGCCGCGAACAAAACCAAATGATTATAGAGGCTGCCCGCGAACTTAAAATGGAAGTAGTACCAGAGGGTGGGTCATTCTTTTACCACAATCTCGGAATGATAGCCGACGGGCACACTACGGTGGAGCACAACATACCGGTTGCTACTTTATATGACGATGTTATCCAATTCTGGAAACGTGCCCAAACTGCAAATACGCCAACACTTATCGTTTGCTATGGTGCCGTTTCCGGTGAAAACTATTGGTACCAGCACACCAATGTGTGGGAGAAAAAGAGATTACTCACTTTTACCCCAAGGTCTGTTATTGACACCCGCAGCAGGCACAGAACAATGTCGCCTGATGAAGAATATGAAAACGGCTATATGCAGGTTTCCCGCAGCCTGAAAAAGCTCAACGATGCCGGTGTATGCATTAATATGGGTGCCCATGGGCAGATCCAGGGCATAGGAGCACATTGGGAGATCTGGATGCTCGCACAGGGCGGAATGACCCCGCATGAGGCACTTAAAGCGGCCACTATCAATCCCGCAGTAAGCCTTGGTTTCGATAATTGGATAGGTTCGCTCGAACCGGGAAAACTCGCTGACTTGTTGGTAATGGATAAAAACCCGCTCGAAAATATTTACAATACCGAAAGCATTCACTACACCATGGTGAATGGCCGTTTATATGACTCTGAAACCATGAATGAAGTAGGCAACTGCAACAAGAAGAGGGGCAAATTCTTTTGGGAGCTCAGCAAAAATGCAGAATCCTATCCTTGGTTCGGAGAAATGAAGGAAATAGGTGATTAATAAGTAAGGTTGGTGTTAACTTTATTTAAGAATCGATATAACTTTCACAAAGCGGGACATATAGTAATCCTCAAGTAGGGTAATGGTCACCCCATATACTTCTCCCGAGGAAGAGTGAATAAACCGTATGGCACCGTTTTCGTTGGAAAGGATAATGCCGATATGGCCTACGATTTTCTTACCCGGTACTGTTCCGGTAAATAAGATGAGGTCACCAACCCGGGCTTTTGCAAGTGATATGGTTTTTCCGAGGTTTGTAAATTCAACCGAAGATCTGGGTACCGCAATATCGAAATGGTTAAAGACATAGTTTACAAAGCCGGAACAGTCAAAACCTCCCGCTGGGTCTTTAGAGCAGTATTTGTAGCACACACCAAGTTGTGTTTTTGCAAATTGACCTATTTGCTCCCGTAAAACAACCGAACTATCTATCGGGTTTGAGGCGCCTGTATAGTATTCAAGAAACACGGTCGAATCCCGGAAAACATACACACGGGGCACTGCGGGGGTAGGTAGGGTGCAACTAAAAAGGAAAAGGAAAGAAAGTAAAATGAACCGCATGTATATAGATCGCGGGATGTTTTCCCGCTATACCTTCAATGTAAAAACTACGCCATCAATCTATATTTTTAAAGATAAAGCTGACACACACCGATGTTGAAATAATTTAATCCAGTTTTCAGTCCCTAACTGGTCTGGTGGGCGTAGAGCTTGGCATATCTTCCATTGAGTGCCATCAACTCATCGTGGGTACCTTGCTCGGCTATTGAGCCGTGGTCAAGCACTATTATTTTATCAAATACCCATGAGGTAAATATTCTGTGCGTAATGACTATTGCTGTCTTTTCTACCATAAAATCCTTTAGGTTGGCAAGAATATTTTTTTCAGTCTTGGTGTCAACTGCTGAGAGGCATTCGTCCAGTATCAACAGCGGGCTGTTTTTTAACAGCGCCCGCGCCAGCACCATGCGCTGTTTCTGGCCGCCACTCAGCATCACACCGCGTTCGCCAACCACTGTCTCAAACCCTTTTGGCATATCCTCAATATCCCGGTCCAGATCTGCGAGCCGGGCTGCATTCCTTACAGTGTCATCAGAAACATCATCCCTGCCGAATTTTATATTGTTGAATATTGTATCTGAAAACAGATAAGCTTCCTGCGGGGTATAAGCAATTTGCCGCCGCAGCGTGTCCAGGTCAAAGTTTTTGATGTCTGTACCATCAAGGGTCACACTTCCTTGCTGCGGGTCATACATGCGCATCAGCAAGTGGGCCAGGGTCGACTTTCCCGAACCAGTTTTGCCAATGATAGCTACTTTTTGGCCGGGTTCTATCGTTAGACTAAAATCTTTTAGCGCAGTGATACCCGTATGTGGGTAAGTAAACGTAATATGTTCAAAGCTGATTTCGCCATGCAATTGCTGTTTCACTGCATGTTCACGCGAGGTGATCTCAGGTTTTGTATCTAAAAATTCATCTATTCGCTGCTGCGATGCGCCCGCCCGCTGTGTCATGCTGGCCACCATACCTATACTTGAAATAGGGAACATCAGTAAATTGATATAAATCACGAACTCTGCAAT
>CAILMA010000410.1 GCA_903835145.1 uncultured Bacteroidota bacterium | reverse complement strand
GTGAATGGTGTAAATGAAAAAATCATACACCCTTGCCAAAACAACAATGCCGGGACGTAAGCAAGCCCGGCATTGTTCATAATATCTTTATCAAGCAAAAATTATACGTTAAATCTGAAGTGCATAACATCGCCGTCTTTCACTATATATTCTTTACCCTCTATACGCAGCCGGCCGTTCTCACGACAAGCAGCTTCACTTTTATACTGCACAAAATCGTTGTAAGCTATGACCTCAGCCTTTATAAAACCCTTTTCAAAATCGGTATGGATAACGCTGGCTGCCTGTGGGGCCTTCCAGCCATTTTGGATGGTCCATGCACGTACCTCCTGCACACCAGCAGTAAAGTAAGTGATCAGGTTAAGTAATTTGTAAGCCGAACGTATCAAACGATTCAGACCGGGCTCAGTAAGACCATACTCGCTAAAGAACAATTCCTTGTCTTCTACGCTCTCCAGTTGTGAAATCTGGGCTTCAATGGAGTTGTTCATTACAATGACTTGTGCGCCCTCATCTGTTGCGGCTTTCACCAAGGCGTCAGAGAATTTATTGCCAGTAAGCAATGCTGCCTCATCTACATTCGCTACATAAAGCACTGGTTTTTCAGTAAGCAAACACAAGTCTGCGGTTGCTTCTTTGTCCTCGCCCTCAAGCATCATGCCACGGATATTCTTGCCTTCAAAAAGGTGCTGGCGGCATTTTAAAAGCACTTCCAGCGCACGTTTTGCTTTGGCATCACCTGTTTTGGCTTGCTTTTCTATACGGGCTATCTTCTTTTCAACGCTATCCAGGTCCTTAAGCTGAAGCTCAGTATCTATTATTTCTTTATCGCTTATCGGGTTTATTTCGCCCTCTTCACGCAAAATGTTTTCGTCTTCAAAGCACCTGATTACATGTACTATAGCATCAACTTCTCTAATGTTAGCGAGAAATTTGTTGCCGAGTCCTTCTCCCTTGCTGGCTCCTTTTACAAGGCCTGCGATATCTACAAACTCTATACTTGTAGGTACGGTGCGCTGTGGCTGAACCAGCTCTGCGAGTTTAGCCATACGCTCATCTGGCACATCCACCTGGCCTACATTCGGCTCTATGGTACAAAAACGATAATTGCTCGCCTGCGCTTTGGCGCTGTTACTTACTGCGTTAAAAAGAGTTGATTTTCCTACATTGGGCAATCCTACTATACCTGCCTGTAAAGCCATGATTATTTTATAAAATTTCGGCAAAGATAATGATATAGTGGAGTTAATACGGACTTAAGGCTGGCATACCCATAAATCGCCTTGGGCCCCGATTGTCACTACTCTCCTATTACAAAGCGAAAACAAGCCGAATCGAATGCGTTTTGAGCCCGAATCAAAAAATAAATTTTCTTAACAACTTCTTATTTATTTTTGTCAAAATTATTATGCTCCCCCTCTGGCAAACAGGTATTGTAACACGAATAGAAGACGCAACACATAATACCAGAAGGTATTGGGTGCAGCTGCCTGATGTTCAGTCGTTTGAGTTTAAGCCAGGCCAGTTTGTAACCCTCGATTTACCCATACACGAGCAACGCAACAAAAGATGGCGCAGTTACAGCATAGCCAATGCCCCCGATGGCACCAATGTTATCGAGCTCATCATCGTTTCGCTGAGCGATGGCAACGGCTCTGTTTACATGTTCAACGAGGTGAAAGTGGGCAGCACGCTTACCCTTCGCGGCCCACAGGGTGTTTTTACTTTGCCTGCAGAGCTCGATAAAGATCTGTTTCTTGTATGTACCGGCACGGGCGTTGCTCCTTTCCGCAGTATGTTGCAACACATTAAGGAGCATAATATCCCCCACAAAAAGATACACCTGATATTTGGTACCCGGTTTTTAACCGATATCCTTTATCACGATGAGTTGCTGGCGCTGGCACAATCTATTCCCGACTTTCATTATCATGTCACGCTTTCCCGCGAAACGTGGGACGGGCATATGGGTTATGTGCACCCGATATATGAAAAACTCTGTGCCGACGGACAGCCCGCTCAATTTATGTTGTGCGGATGGAAAGAAATGCTCGACGAGGCCAAACAAAGAATTCTCGCACTGGGCTACACTACCAAGGATATTCACCTCGAAATATACGGATAGTCGCCTTTTATCGTTTACTTATTGGTCGTTTTACGGCTGCTCCTGCCTTACTTGGTTATCAACCACTTCCTTTTTATTTTCAAAATAATTTGAATGTTCCATTTTTCAAAAAAATGGCTCATTTTAACACCTGCCAGCATCCAAAAAAACGGACTGACTGGGAGGATTAACAGAAAATCGGGCCAAAATCAACCGTTCGTGAAGTTTTTCGACCGTTCGTGAAGTTTATTTGGAAACCCCTCTGAGCACGGTGTAATTTACACTCAGATAGCGCAGAAAAACAACGCTGTTGTTAAAACCAATCGCTTATGAAACGCATCAATACTACCTTATTGCGGTTATTACTAATAATGGAAAATCTAACTATACCAACCTTCAACTGGTTGATACGGTGGCAGTTTTAACCCGGGTCAAAACGATAAAAATGGACAAAAAAACAGACAATTAAAAAAACGTGAATGTATTGTGAACATGATGTGCGACAGAAGAGAATACAGATTTGTGGATAGACCGTGAAGAGAAGTGAACATGAAATTGACGATGTGTGATGTGAACAAGATGTGTGGTTTGATTTGTGGAGTGAAACGTGCGGGTGATGTGCGGTAAGTGTGAGCGTGAGTTGTGGCGTTTGGTTTAGTTGTGTGGTGGCATCCTGCGAAAGTGGGGTGCCACATTTTTTTGCTCCTTATCGTCGCAATCAGTCGCTGGAAAACCCTCATCGATACGCCAAATTATTGCCTTTTAATATAATTTTCAGAAAATTATATTAATTTTTAGCTGAAATCCTATCATTTATGGTAAAAACTGCGTCTGTTTATAGCAAAGGTTATGAGAAATTTAGCGCTTTTGTTCTCAAATAGAAAAGTATTACTAATTTTACTTGCTTAATTTACAATATGAAGTCTCTTTTTACGGTTTTTATAGTGCTGCTGTTCCCTATTGCAGCATTTTGTGGTACATCGCATGCATACAGCAACAGCCCTATTTGCAGTGGTGACACGTTAAGATTATCAGACACCGGTGTCGCTGGCTCAGCAACTTACTTTTGGCATGGCCCTGCCGGCTTTACAAGCTCTTTGCAATATCCGGTAATACCCGCTGCCAATATTTTAAATGCAGGCGTTTATACCTGCATAGTAAACGGAACAGACAGCTCAACTACAACAGTAGTGGTTAATGTTACACCTCCGGTACCTACAATTGCCGTTACTCCACCTATTTGCTCTGGTAATACCCTGAACCTCGTGTGTGTAGACACCCCCGGTGCTACCTACCAATGGAGGGGCCCCAACTCCTTCACAAGTGGTGTGCAAAACCCAACAATAGTTTCTATTCCTACTGCTGCAACAGGTATGTACACACTTATAGCTACTTATGGCGGTTGCTCTGCGCCACCGGCCTATGTTTACGTGTTGGTTGATAGCACGCCTGCAATACCTTCTGTTTCCGGCACTACCCCAATATGCAGCGACTCTACTTTAGTACTTCAATCGTCTTGTGCCACGCCAGGCGTATCTTTCAGATGGGGTGGCCCTGATACTTTCTCTGCTGTAACGGACACCGCGCGAATAACAATGGCTCAAACACTCAATAGCGGCAATTATACCGTAACAGTAACAAAAGGTATCTGCAGCAATTCTGGTTCGGTACTGATTACGGTGAATCAAAAACCCAGTACCCCTGTATTGAGCAGTACCTCGCCGGTATGCTCCGGAGGATTGCTGACGCTTGGCGCTACAGCAAGTCCCGCCACAGGCACTTGGTATTGGTCAGGCCCCAACGGTTTTACATCTAACTCGGAATACCCGGCCATACTTAGCGTCAGCACCTATGCCTCGGGTATCTATACAGCATATGAGATTTCCAACGGTTGTAAATCGCCGCTTTCAACGATATCTGTTGTTATTAATTCCACGCCCGACGTCCCATTAGAATGGAGTAATGCTCCGGTTTGTGCCGGTGCCAACCTCACGCTTTTTTCTAACGACGATACTGCTGGTGTTTCCTACAGCTGGGCAGGCCCGGCCGGCTTCATATCGCTCGATCAAAACCCGGTGATTTATGGCGTTACAGTGGGTCAGGCTGGTATTTATACCGTAACAGCAACACTGGGCTCCTGCTCTGCTACGCAGCAAGTTACCGCTAATATTATCCCGGCTCCGCCGTTGGTGCCGAGCAGCAATAGCCCGGTATGCACAGGCGATACGCTGAAACTGCAGGCAACAAGCGGTGCAGGTAATACTTACTACTGGACTGGTCCTTTTTCATTTACAGGTGCAGGCAGTGGGCCTAACCGCTCCCCTGTGGTTACCGAATACGCAGGAGTTTACTATGTTACTGTAACCGATGACAATGGTTGTACTACCACAGCTACCGATACTGTTGTTGTTCATGTTACACCTTCACCACCATGGGTTAACTGGCTTACTTTTTGCCAGTATTCTTACTCACCTCCTTTGATGGCTGTTGATGCTACCAACGTTTTGTGGTATCCATCTTCGGCAGGCACAGGTGGCACCACCGTAGCACCTACACCTAACACCAACGCTACTGGCATCTATTTCTTCTACCTCAACCAGACTATGAATGGCTGTCCAAGTGCTGTTGACTCGATTCAGGTAATAGTAAATCCTAAACCAGTAGTACTTGTAAGTAGCTCGGCTGCGGCTATTTGTCCGCATGATAGCCTGCTTTTTACTACGACCGACGCCGATAAGTATGATACTTATCGTTGGTTCCCATCATTTTACCTTAGCGACTCTGTGAGCGCCAGTGTTACTGCAAAACCCATTACCACCAGCACCTACAAGCTGGTAACAACCAACGAGTTTGGCTGTAATGACACCGAATATACCCACGTAGTTGTATATCCTGCTGCGGTTGTATCGCTTAATGCGGGCGATTCGGTTTCCATTAGCGCAGGTGAATCTTATCAGATTTCACCGGTAACCAACTGTAATACGTTCGAGTGGTTTCCACCCGCAGGGCTTAATGACCCTACTCTCTCTAACCCTGTAGCCAGCCCGGTAATCAATACAGTATATTATGTATTGGGCTCTACAAACGAAGGTTGTGTGGCTATAGATTCCATTGCCTTTCATGTAAGTGATGCCGCCATTTATGGTGTGCCAAACGCATTTGCACCAGGCAACGGCACCAATAATGAATTTAGACTCTATAAACGTGGGCAAGCTACCCTGAATTATTTCAGAATCTTTAACCGTTGGGGACAACTGGTTTTTGAAACCAACAATGTTGAAACCGGATGGGACGGCACGTTCAATGGCGCAGCTCAGCCGCTCGGTGTATATGTTTACGAAATACAGGCAGTATCTGGTGCTACAGGAAAGATAGAAACAATGAAGGGCAACCTTACGCTACTCCGATAGAACATATTTTTCAAATCATAGAAAAAGTGGTTGTACCAATGCCGGTACAACCACTTTTTTATTAGTTGACTGGATAGGTGATCGATTGTTGGCTATCAAACGACGAAATCGAATTGAAAATCAACGAAATCAATGCCAATAAGTTACGGAGATACAATTTGATGCGCATTTGTTCAACGCCTCCGGCGTTGGTGTTACGGATTTGCTTACCGCCGGTTTCACCGGCGGCTATTCAAATTGAAGCCTTTCAGGCTACGCTAAATTAAAGAACGGTTTTTTGTATTGGTTGGACTTTGAATAATGGAGATTCGCCTGTGGACATTGAGTT
>CAILMA010000409.1 GCA_903835145.1 uncultured Bacteroidota bacterium | reverse complement strand
GATTGTATCGTCCTGAAAAAAATTGACAGTTTTTAATGGTGGGTGGCTATTGTTTTATCGTTTGGGCAATGGCGGCATCGGCGGGGGTGTTTACGTTCATGAGGGATTGGGGGTTGGGAGGGGCGAGTATGGAAACGGGATTGTTGATGAGTATTTTACGGGGGCATTTAAAGCCTTCCTGCAACTTGGCGAGGAGCACAGGATAGCTGGCTGGCTCCCAAATGGTTATCAGTGGCTCAGGTAAGTGGTCGTGGGGGCTCTCGAAAGTGGTGGCGATGGCATGGACGTTGCGGTGGCTGACAAGGAACTGAAGGGTTGCTGCATCGAGCAAGGGAAGATCGCAGGCGACAACGAGCCAACCGGCTGTAGATGCTTTTTCTAATGCGGTAAGGATGCCGCCGGTTGGGCCTGCATCGGGGTAGGTATCGGGTAAGGCAGTATAGTTTGGGTCAATACCCGCAACCTGATCGGGCCTGCAAGAAATAAAGACTTCTGTGCAGAGGCTTGCAAGCAGGTCGGCCATGTGGTAGCGCTGGGGCTTGCCATGCCAGATAGCCATGCCTTTGTCATTGCCGCCCATGCGGGAGCTCTTGCCCCCGGCCAGTACCAGTCCGTTTAGTTTATCTCCTGAAATCATTTTTGCCTCCTGTTTTCTCTATAAGCATTATTTCTTTAACTACTATATCATGGCTCATGGCCTTGCACATATCATAAATGGTGAGTGCTGCAATGCTTGCTCCTACGAGTGCTTCCATCTCTATCCCGGTTTTGGCAGTGATGGCAGCGGTGCAGGTGATTACGACTTCGTTTTGTTCGTTGAGCCGGATATCGATGGTACAATTGTCCATACCGAGGGGGTGACAAAGGGGAATGAGGTCGCTGGTTCTTTTTGCAGCCATGATGCCTGCAATTATTGCTACCTGAAAAACGGAGCCTTTCGGTGTGTGCAATTCACCGCCGGAAAGCTGCTGCAGTATTTCAGGCGTAAGGCACACGATGGCGCGAGCGGTTGCGCTGCGTTTGGTAGGCGTTTTTGCGCCTACGTCCACCATTGTTGCTTTGCCTGCCTCGTCAATATGGGTTAGTTGATTCATGTTGCTATCAAAGGTAGTTGAGGTTGGGAATATGAACAAAAGATGGTTTGGGTGGGTGTTAGGACGGTGATGGGTGCTTTTCGGATCTTCGCACTACCCGCGTAGGACCTCACCCCAACCCTCCCGACGTAAAGCCGGGACAGGTTCTCCATAAATGTAGAGGGGGATCGATGTCTGCGCGGTCGCGCAGGTTTTATGTCTGAACCAGGATTTTTAGGAATTAAAGATGGACAGGATTTTTTTTGCTGTATCGTCCTAAAATAAGTTGACAGTTTTTAAGGCTGCAATGATTTTCGCGATTCGGATTTGGGGTTTATGTCGTGGGCTGTTGGGGTTAGTCGGTCCAGTTTTTGTAGGGCCAGGCGCGGAAAACTTCGTTTATCGAGAAGGTGTCGCGGGTGTATGGGAGCTCGAGGAAGGCGTTTGTTTCAAGGAGGTTGCCCATATCGCCGGAGCCATTGCCCTGAATGGGGTGTGCCACTATTGAGCCATCGGGTGATGGTGTGAGGCTCACTTGCATAAAGTATTGTAACGGCGGCGTGAAGGTTACATCAGCTCCAAGTTTTGCGTACAAAGGTGGTTGTGTTTTGAGGTTCATGGATTTTTGAAGCCAGGGTATGAAGTACCTGTTGAGGCACATGAATGCAGAAACCGGGTTACCGGGGAATGCAAAGACTAGCGGTCCGTCGGGCTTACGGCCAAACCAAAATGGCTTGCCGGGGCGCTGGCGCACTTTATGGAAGAGCATGTCTACCCCACTTTTTTCCAGCACCGACGGCAGGTAATCGAACTTACCCATTGATACCCCGCCGCTCAGGAGCAGTACATCGAATTGCTGCAGGCATTCGAGCAGTTTTTGTTCCATGACTTCTGGAGCATCGGGCCAATGGTAGATAGTGGCATCAATATTATAGGCGACCAACTGAGCTCTAAGTGTATAGGTATTGGAACGGCGCACCTGCCAGGGAGTTGGTGTCTGGTCTACATCAACCAGTTCATCGCCGGTGGAGATGATGGCTACGCGGGGCAGTTTTTTTACATCGAGCGTGGGATAGCCGGCTGATGCTGCAATACTAACAACTGTGGCATCAATGCGGCAACCTGCGGGTGCCAGTACATCACCCTGGCGACGATCTTTGCCGCGTGGATGAATGTTTTGGGCTTGACGAATCTCATCAATCAATAAGGTCGCCAGTCCATTTTCAATTTTCATGTCTTCATACCGGATAACGGTATCGGTGGTATCGGGCAGTGCGCCTCCCGTCATTATTTCAATACATTCGTCGGGGTTGGTGATGTCTACCGGCGGCGCGCCGGCAGGCTGAGTCGCCAGTATTTTGAAACTGCGGATACCGGCGGCAAAAGCGGTGTAGCTAATGGCAATGCCATCCATGGTTACCCGGTTGCAGGCAGGTAGTTCCCTATCGCAAATAATGGGTGCTGCAAGTACGCGGCCAACGGAATGGTTGATTGAAATGGTCTCAGCGCCAAAATCGCGGGCGTGGGCAGCAATGATGAGACTGGCTTCTTCTACTGTAATCATAATGTACTGTGAAAGTAGGCAATCATTGGTTTGGACTAGTGAAAATTGTGTTTCGGGAAATGAAAGTTTTTTTTTGCGCTGCTATACTTCCGAGTTCAAATGATAGTTCTTCGCAAGAACATAAAATATTTTATTTTAATTCATATTTAATTGTTTACGTGTCATTTATACCCCGCTTGTTTACTTTTCTTTGTGCTGCCGCAAAGAAAAGTAACAAAAGAAAACGGCACTTTGGCGAATAGCTCCGCACGCCAAAGTAGCTAAGCTGCGTCTTTTGCTGTGTAGGGCTGTACATTTTCAAAAGTCATTTAGATTAGAACTACACCAAAGTTTTGTAATATTGGTGTCGTATCTGCCATGAGCGGAAAGCGAAAAAAAGCCATTATGAGACGATTGCCGGTATATTTATTATTAGATACATCGGGCTCTATGAACGGAGAGCCGATAGAAGCACTTAAAAACGGGGTTCAGGTTATGATTAGCTCGCTACGGCAGAATCCGCAGGCGATTGAGACTGCCTACATAAGTGTAATTACTTTTGACAGTAGTGCCCGCCAACTGATACCACTTACGGACTTGGCTTCCTTTCAGATGGTGGACCTTCATGCAACCGGCACTACGGCTCTTGGAGAAGCGCTGAAACTCGTGAGCAACAAAATAGATACCGAGGTAGCTAAAACGACGACGGAACAAAAAGGAGACTGGAAACCGCTGGTGTTTATAATGACCGACGGCATACCTACAGACGACTGGCAAAGCGGCCTTGCAGAGTATAAAAAACGTAAGGTAGCCTATACTGTGGCATGTGCTGCTGGCACGGGAGCCGATACGAATATCCTTAAACAAATAACTGACAATGTGGTGGGACTGGACACGGCCGACAGCCAGACAATTTCAAAATTTTTCACTTGGGTGACTGCCTCCATAGGTGTAAGCTCTACAAGGATAGAAGATACGGGCAAGGAAGTAACGGGGCTCAATGAGCTTCCACCGCCGCCTAAAGAATTGAATATTATTGTTTAATTTTCAAAAACCGATTATGAAAACTTTAGAACAGCTTAAAAATGAAGTGCTCGCCGATGGCATAATAGATGCCGCTGAAGTAGCAGAATTGCAAAAAGTGATATATGCCGACGGCAAAGTTGATGTAGAAGAAGCTGATTTTCTCTTCGAAATTAACAATGGCGTATCTGGCAAAGCTAATGACCCGGGTTGGGAAAAATTATTCATCAAGGCTATCTCCAGTTATCTGCTCGATGATGAGAACTCCGCTGGCGAAATTGACGAGTTTGAAGCGAAATGGCTTTATGCTAAAATAAAGGGCGACGGAAAGATAGACAGCATTGAGCGAAACCTTTTGCTGAGCCTTGAAAAGAATTCAAAGAACTTTCCGGAGTTGTTGTCTTCATTGCTATAAACTTGGTTTTGGATCTAAAGAAACTTAAGCCCCGATAGAATTGCATAGATTTTATCGGGGCTTTTCATTAGTCCATATAGACATTAGTAATCGGCGTTGCGCTGGTGTCCTCATGCGACACGGCGACACAGGTTCCCCTGGCACCTTCTCCGCGAGCGGCAGAAGGGGTAACATGAAATCCAATTTGGATGCCGGGATCAATGATCAAAATGTTATTAGTCGTAATTTGCAAATTGTGAAACAAACAAAGATGAAATATGATAGTTGTGGTGATTGCCAAGTGCATTATTAACTTTTTTATTATCGGATTATTTCTATACTCGAAGCTGCTGCCTTATAAGGACAGGCTGGAAGGCAGTTATAAAAGCCTGTTTATGTTTTTCGACAGCGTATTTGAGCCGCTCACCAAGATGCTGCGTAAGGTGGTAAAACCTGTTCAGGCAGGGAGGACGTTGGGGGTAGATCTTTCGCAGGTGATACTGCTTGTTTTGTTTTTGTTGGTCTATGAGTTGCTTTGATTTTTCAATAGTTAGTATTGGCTCCTGATTAATTTGGGCCACTGAGTAAAACAATTAATTTTTCCTATTTTTGCAAAAATTTTAAAAATACCTTGCGTAGCTGGTGGTGGAAAATATTGTGCGGAGCCTTCCTTTTCTTTACTGTTATAGGAGGTTTTTTAATGCCGGTACCCCGGCTTGATATCCTTAATGAAACTATAAGGAACCTTTACTTTCACGTGCCGATGTGGTTCACGATGATGGCGTTGTTTGGCGGTGCATTTTACTATTCTATAAAATATCTCAGCTCAGGCGATCTTCGCTATGATGTATATGCTGTGCAGCTCACCAATACCGGGATTATGTTTAGCATACTGGGTATGCTCACGGGCATGGCATGGGCAAAGTATACCTGGGGTGAAATTTGGAGCAATGACCCTAAGCAGCTTGGAACAGCGTTGTGTATGCTGATCTATTTTGCATACAGCATTTTGCGAAGCGGACTGAAGGACGAAGAAAAAAGAGCGAAAATCAGCAGTGTGTATAACATCTTCGCGTTTGCAATGATGATACCGCTGATACTGATATTGCCCCGCATGGTTGATTCGCTTCACCCGGGCAATGGTGGTAACCCCGCATTCAAACAATATGACCTTGATAACAATATGAGAATCGTATTTTACCCTGCGGTAGTGGGCTGGATTATGTTCGGTACTTGGATATCAACATTGCTCATCCGCACTGATTTACTCAGAGCCGAGCGGGAAAATGAATTTCTATTTTCATTTGAAAAAGACAAAAAATAATGGCAAAACGCGTAATTACCACCCTGATTTTATTGTTAGCGACTACGGCATTTACTTACGGGCAGACCGAAATGGCTGACCCTATGCGGTCGAATGGTAAAATATATGTTGTTGTTGCGGTATTAGCTACTATATTTGCGGGGATTTTTGGGTACTTGGTTTATTTAGACCGAAAGATTACCCGATTAGAAAAAGACAGGAAATAAAATTATTCATTCATTCTTAAACTAAATTGAAGGTGGAAACAG
>CAILMA010000408.1 GCA_903835145.1 uncultured Bacteroidota bacterium | reverse complement strand
CCTTATTCATTTCTGCATCGTTACAATTTTTAGCTCGGTGGGGTAAATAATTAAGAATTGGCATGATTCCGCGGGTGTCCTCTTACGTCAATGTGCCACAGGTGCGCCACGGCCTTGAATGCGACAGAATAGGGACTTGGTGTGTGGTTGGGTTGAATAGGTTTTTTTTAATTTTCCTGCATTTGTGTTCAACACCGCCGGTGTTGGTGCGATGTTGTTGGGTGACCGTGGGTTGGCACCCACGGCTATTTTTGTTGAAGCCCGTTTGGGCTTGGTTGTACGTAAATAATTAACATCATAATATTACCCTTTTCAAGGGTGGTTTTTGACGGGCGTTGCAAACGCCGGGCCGTGGGCATCCCGGTTGCAAACCGGGGACGAGGTTTTGGAGGGAAAAAGCGGTGGGAAAGCAGTCGGGGACCGGCGCGGAACGATTGTTTTTTGATTGTAGTTTTCTCCCACGGATAGTTGTTGAAGCCCATTTGGGCTTTGTTGTAACGAATAGCTTTTAAAAAAGCCGGACCTGCCTTTTTAGGGCAAATCCGGCTATTACTGAAATTTAATTTTTTGGTTGCTTTTATTTTACCTCGCTGCCTTTGTCGGCAGTATCGAGCGGGGATACAAATATGAGTTTCCCATCGCCGTTTTGTGCCATGAGTATCATGCCATTGCTTTCTATGCCGCGCATCTTGCGGGGTGCAAGGTTGGCAACTACTGAAACCTGACGACCAACAATTTCCTCGGGTGTAAAGTGCATAGCTATCCCGGATACTACAGTTCTCACTTCAAAGCCAAGGTCTATTTCGAGCTTGAGCAGCTTATCTGCTTTCTCCACTTTTTCGGCTTTAAGAATAGTGCCGACCCTGAGGTCGATTTTCATAAAGTCGTCGATGGTGATGGTAGGCTTTTGCGGCGCGATTTGTGGCACAACGGGTGCCTCTTCGGCTAAAGGAGCTGCAGCAGCTTGTTCTGTTGGTTTGTTTTCCATAGCGGCAGTAGCCATTTTAAGGTTATTTTGAAGTTTTTCTACCTGAGCGGCGACTTCTGTGTCTTCTATCTTGCGGAAGAGTAACTCGGGAGCACGCAAAGGGTAGTTGGTTTTCAGTAGATCGAGGCGACCGGCATTCTCCCAGTCGAGCATACGCTCTACTACCTTCATCATGTAGCACATTTTCTTGGCCGTGAAGGGAAGGAACGGGTTAATGAGGATAGCGAGGTTGGCGGTAAGCTGTAAACTGAGGTGAAGGCAAATGTCAATTCTTTGCTGATTTTCGATCTGAAGCTCGGGTGTTTTTGCGAGGGTCCAGGGCGCATTCTCCTGTAGGTACTTGTTGCCCTTGCGGGCCAGCTCTATTACTTCTGCTATTCCTTCTCTGAATTTATAATTTTCGAGGGCTGTTTCCACCTTGGTTTTGGCAGCCTGAATTTCCATAATCAGGGCTTTATCGGCATCAGTAACTGCATCGGGGTGCACTGGTGGTACCCTACCCTTGCACAGCTTATGCATTAATACGAATGCGCGATTGACAAGATTGCCAAAAACAGCAACGAGTTCGTTGTTCACTCTATCCTGAAAATCTTTCCAGGTAAAATCGTTATCTTTTGTCTCCGGGGCATTGGCACAAAGCACATAGCGCAGCGCATCCTGCTGGCCGGGGAAGTCAACCACATATTCATTCACCCATACGGCCCAGTTGCGGCTGGTGGATACTTTTTCCCCTTCAATATTAAGGAACTCATT
>CAILMA010000407.1 GCA_903835145.1 uncultured Bacteroidota bacterium | reverse complement strand
TTTTTGCAGCAGCATTTTTCTTTTCTCTTTCTGCGGATTTTACGATGTTGACTTCCATTCGTGTCATGACATTTATATAGTCCTCCATATCTTTAAAAAAACCCTGCTCAATTAGCCACTGCGATTCACGCTGCTCTTCCGGTGTCACTATTTCATACCGGTAGTCATCAATTTTGCTCTTCTTGTCAGCTTTCTTTGTATCCATGTCTATAACAAGTTACTACTACTGCAAATTTACCACTTAAAATGAAAACAACCTTATATTTAACTCCGTTTATTTCGTTGAATGCAAACCAAATCCTTCCGCCATTATGCTGTAAAATTCGACAAGTCTTTAAAAGATTGGCTATTTGCTGAAAAGTGAGGTCGTGTTCTTTATTATATTGAATGAAATTGCTTAGTATATGATCGCAATATTGGGAAACCCATTTTATTTCAACTTTCCGATTGCGAACTTTGAGAGTTGCGTTTTGATCAGACATATTATTAGCAAAAAAGAGTTGTTAAAATGGATTTTAAGCTTTCTATCGGTATTCTCACTCAATTCATTAATAAAAATAGCACATACTGACTTTCCGCCGTTAATTCCTTCTATCAATTCCCCAATACAGTTTCTGGCGAATGGTGTTAAGGAAGTTATGCTCATCGGGGCGCACAAGCGAAATCATGAATGACTCCCGGCGAACAGCCAATTGCACATTGTTCCTTATGGTTTCTGTACGTGCATCAAGTGTGCACAAGAATTGCTCAGAGCGGCCTTCTATTTCAAAAGAGATGACATTGTCATCTGGCACAACAATAGGCCTGGTGTTGAGATTGTGAGGGGCTACAGGTGTTATAACGAAGCTGGAAGTCTGTGGGAAGACTACGGGGCCGCCACAGCTGAGCGAATAACCAGTAGAGCCTGTTGGTGTCGCAACAATAAGTCCATCAGCCCAATACGTATTTAAAAATTCACCGTTAAGATAGGTGTGTACTTTAATCATAGACGACGTATCCTGCCGGTGTATGGTAAACTCATTGAGCGCAAAAGGAGTGCCGTTAAACAACGGAATGCTGGAATCGAGGTGTATAAGCGTCCTCTTTTCAAGTGTGTAAGACCCTCTTACCAGCGACTGTATGGCGCCAGCAACTTCCTCTTCCGGTATCGCTGCCAGAAACCCAAGCCTGCCCAGATTGATGCCTATAAGCGGTATACCAGTATTGCCAACAAAGGTTATAGCATCGAGCATGGTACCATCGCCACCCAGACTAAATAGCATATCGGTATGTATGGGTAGGTCGTTCTTATTGGTAAAGAAACGAGGTGTGCCCACCGGAACATAGTAGGGCTGGAGGCGCTCATAAAATTCCTTGTAGAAAATAAGTTGCAACTTATTGTCATCAAGCAATTTCAGAATATTGAGCAATACAGGCGCATCACTATGGTCAAAAGTCCGGTTGTAAATGGCTACTAACATACAGGTGTTATTTGAGTGTATGGATATTAATCGTAACGGCGGTAAATATAGGCCTTTTCAGGGGCTTTTATCCCACCAGGAGTTAAATCATAAATGATTTGCCCGGCAGATTCAAAGCCCGAACGCTCAGAAAAAACACAGCATGCAGTCGGGATTTTTGGCAATTTTTGGCGGTCTGAAGCGTTAAAAATTGCCCGATAATTATCACGTCCTATTTATCGACAGATTACTTAACTTTACATTCATGAAGCGCCTGATCCCTGTACTTATTCTTGCGGCAATTATAATGACCTCGGTAATTGTATCCTGCGTGCACAAGCCAAATCTTGTGCCAGTTAGTGGCAATTTCCCGCCAGAGGTAGCCAATATTCTAATCCGGAAATGTGCTGTTTCAGGTTGCCACAATACTGCCAGCTACAAGAACTCCGATGGGCTGCTGCTGGACACATGGGAACACCTGATGCAGGGTGGCGTGAGTGGTGCGGAGGTAGTAGCATACAGCCCTAAATATAGCCCCCTGCTTTATTTCTGTAATACTAACGAAGCACTGGGCACAGTTGCGCTACCTACCATGCCCGTGAGCACCAGTGTATTCCCCCAGGCACCACTCACCACTCAGGAATATAATATACTCGTTAACTGGATAGCCAATGGCGCACCTGATGCAAATGGCAACATACCGTTTGCCAGCAACCCTGATACCCGGCAGAAAATTTACGTGACCCAGCAAGGGTGCGATCTACTGGCAGTAATAGATGCACAAAGCAGGCTCATTATGCGCTACATCCCGTTGTCTACTACACCCGATGGTTCCGTGGCTGCAAGCCCTCATGATGTGGAAGTTTCCAGCGATGGAAAATATGCTTATGTGCCCTTTATTGAAGGTAGCTACGTGGACAAAGTCGACACCCGCACGGACGCCATAACCGCGTATGCCAATGTTGGTACCACGTCAGGCTCTTCACTTGACACTACTGGCTCGGGGTGGAGCATTCTTATCCTTTCTCCACAAGACACTTCACTAATGGTAACCGGGTACTACGACAATAGCGTGGTGAATGTAAACACCGCTGCCATGGCTGTGAACCAAAGTTTATCTATAGATAAAAGAAGCGGTCTTCCGCCCGGGCCATGGGCCTACCCTCACGGGGTTGATGCCAATGCCACTTTCGATACCTTCTACGTGGCGATGCAGTGGGGCAATACCGTGGCTAAGTATTCCCGTGCAAATAACCATCTTTTTTACAAATACATAAGCGTAGTGAAGGGGCAGGATCCATCGAGCGCGCCGCTTGGTGACAGCAGCAGCCCCGATCCACATCAGGTGCAGATGTCGCCCGACCATAGCAAGTACTTTGTAACCTGCCAGGGCACAGCCAAAGTTGTAGTAATAGATGCGCATTCTGATACCATAATTACAACTATACCCGTTGGTGCCATGCCGCAAGAAATGGACATCTGCGAGTCGAAAGGATATCTTTTTGTTGCTTGTATGCAGGATGGCACCAACCCCACGCCTGGCGCGGTTGGCTCCATTTACGTTATTGATTATAATACTAATACTGTCGTTAACCGCATCTATGGCGATTTTTACCAACCTCATGATATTACGGTCGATGAGCAGGACGGGCTGCTGTACATAATTAATACCAACTACAGCCCCAGTGGCCCGGCTCCCCACCATGTTACAGGTTGCGGGCCCCGTGCAGGCTGGTACAGTGTTTACAGCCTCAGTACGCTTACTCCGGCCGATAACAAGCGCTATGAAATGACCTACTTCCCCTATGCCTGTTCAGCACGCTTTTAACCTTGTGCAGCCGCCAGTTCTTTGCAACGAACAACTGCTTTATCGTCACTTAACAAATCTATACCATAAATAATTTAGCTTTGTAAGCATTCCATAATAATTTTGCCCTCAAATTTTTATCATGAAGAAAAGTTTATTCTTAATAGCTTTTACACTTATCCTGAGTTGTCTGGCAGGCCAAACAAAGGCTCAGGACCATGCTCCTTCCTTTGCCGGTGGCCATATGCAGACGCTCGTTGTCTGTGAAAATTCCGGCGCTGCCTCCTTAAATTCGCTACTCGCTGTTAACGATTCTGACACAGGGGACACCGAAGTGTGGAGCGCTGTTACCGGCCCAGCGCATGGCGCGCTCGTTAGTGCTTACAGCACTACCTCTACCGGAGGATTGCTTACACCAACAGGGCTCTACTATACCCCGGCATCAGGCTTCAGTGGCAATGACACATTGGCGATACAGGTAACGGATGGTACGCTTATGGACACTACTTACATCTATGTAACCGTCAGGGCACTGCCTTATGCAGCATCTATTTCAGGGTTTACTGCAGTTTGTGTCGGTTCTTCTATTAGCCTTACTGACTCTACTACTGGTGGATTTTGGGGCATTACCAACAGTAACGCATCTATAACCGGCGGCGGCACACTTACGGGCATTGCTGCGGGTACCGACACCGTAAACTATTTTGTGGTCAATACCTGCGGCACAGCAATAGCTACTTCGGTGATCACCATCAATCCACTGCCCCACGTGAGCGCACTGGCAGGCAGCGCTGGAGTTTGCACTGGCGATATTACTTCCCTTACTGACTCCGTTGCCGGTGGCACTTGGAGCGCAAGCAACGGCGATGCAACCGTAGTTGCAGGCATGGTACACGGCATTACGAATGGTATTGACACCATATACTATAACTACACAAATACTTGCGGAACGGCTACAACTCAAAAAGTAATAACCGTGAACCCGCTGCCAGGTGTAAGTGCAATAAGCGGAGCTACCACAGTTTGCGTTGCTGCAACAATAGCACTTACCGATTCCGCAACAGGCGGCACATGGAGCGCAAGCAACGGCAATGCTACTTTGGACTCCGGCTCCGTAATGGGCATTATGGCCGGGTTAGATACTATAAGCTACTCACTAACCAATAGCTGCGGTACTGCCACAGCCACACTGGTTGTAACAATTAATCCGCTTGCAGATGCAGGGGCCATATCCGGCGCCGCAAGCGTTTGCGTAGGCGCCTCAACGGTACTTACCGAAACTACCGCTGGCGGTGTTTGGAGTGCAACCAATAGCAATGCAACAGTGAGCGACAGCCTTGTGACTGGAGTTACACCCGGTATTGACACCATAAAATATGCAGTAACAAACAGTTGTGGTACGACTACCTCTGCGTATGCGATTACTGTTACTGCTATTCCTTCGGCTGGCCCGGTAACCGGCCCTACCGGCGTTTGCCTCGGTAGCAGCATCACCCTTGCAGGTGGCACTCCGGGCGGCACCTGGAGCGCAACAAATGCACATGCCACCCTGTCAGCCGACACCGCAACCGGTGTTAGCATTGGGCGCGATACTATTGCCTACATGGTGAGCAATGCCTGCGGTGCCGATACAGCTCATTTTGTAATATCCATTGACACTGCCGCACCAAGCGCAGGCACAATACACGGGGTACCGGTTTTATGCGTTGGTAATAGCATTACCGTAACTGACTCTGCCTTTGGTGGCGTATGGAGCAGCAGCAATACTGCCCTTGCTACAGTAAACGCAACCGGCTCCGGTATGGCTATTGCAAGTGGTATTGACACCATTCGCTATACGGTTACCAATGGCTGCGGCTCAGTTGCGGCCATCTACCGCATCGCTATTAACCCATTGCCACACGCTGGTACCATCACCGGTTACGATAGTGTATGCGCAGGACTTACCATTTTAATGGTTGATACCGTTTCTGGCGGTACCTGGGTAAGCACCGGTCCGTTTTTCGCCAGTATCGAGGCCTCCGGACGCGTTCATGGGCTGTTACATGGCTCTACAACCATCCTCTACATTGTTTCAAACTCTTGTGGGTCTGATACGGCACAGCACAATGTAAACATCAATTTACCGGCGCAACCTGTCATTGGCCCAAGCACTATTTGCCAGAGTTTTACTACACCAAATCTATACATAGACCTGCAACCCGGCGGAACATGGAGCAGTTCTAACTACCTTGTGGCACCCATAATTACCTACATGGGTGGTGGTGGCGTTATAGGCCTCACAGTTGGCACGGCTGATATCATTTATACTGTTCATAACGCATGCGGCACTACTGCCGACTCCCTTTTAGTTACGGTTATCAATTGCACCGGTGTTGGTGTACCGGAAACACAATTGTCCACAGACAGAATGACGTTGTCACCCAATCCAAGCAATGGTAAATTCACAGTAACGCTTAATGCGGCTCCACAGGAGCCCGTTACCCTGACCATAGTAAACGTACTTGGCCAGAAAGTGAAAGAGCTCAGCCTCACGGGCATTACCACTGATATAAGCCTGAACGCACCTAAAGGAATTTATTTTGTAACTGCGCTGGTTGGCGGGGTTAGGGAAACAAAACAAATGGTTGTTGGGGAGTAGTAGTTAGTAGACAGTACTTAGTCGTTAGTACTTAGTAAAAAGTACTTAGTGGTAAGTCGAAAGTACTTGGTCGAAAGCCTCAAGAATAATGCAAATTTTTTAGAATATGAAGGTGTTCGTGTAAGTATTTCTTTTTTGGGGAACTTGTTCATCGAAATAAAAATGGGTTGTGACGCTTGGTTGCAACCCATTTTTTGGCATAAAATACTTTGATAACTGCCGATAGAAATAATATAGTCGGAAGTTGTTGTCTTGGTCGGAAGTCCCTGGAGGATTCGGCCGTCATGATTTTTAGAATTTATGCCAAAAAGTAAAGCGATTCTTTTTTTGAGAATCGCTTTACTTTTTTTTGAGGAGTGTTGCCTTCTGATGAGTCGTCTTTTACGAAGCTTGTTTCAAGGCTGCGTAAGGAGGCATTGAAAGTCCCGGAGTGTCAGCCGGAGCGGCCTCAATAGCATTAGTAGGCATTATTATTTCGAGGTCAGTAATGTCTTTAAGCTGTGGGAGTTGTTTTGGGGAGTTGATGCCCAAATAATCCATAAAGTGCTTAGAAGTATTGTAAATCAATGGTTTGCCTACCATTTCTTCATTGCGGCCAGCAATCACTATGAGTTCTTTTTCCAGTAATTTCTGAATGCTGTAATCGGCACTCACACCACGTATATATTCAATTTCGCTCTTCGTAATAGGTTGCTTGTAGGCAATAATAGATAAGGTTTCCATTGCTGCTGAAGAAAGTTTCTTGATGTGTTTTTCTCCGTTTAGCTTTAAAACCGTTTTATGGAAAGCTTTCTTGGTGAGGAACTGGTAGCCGCCACCCACTTCCATAAGGTGGAAGGGATAGTAAGCAGCTTCATATTTCTCCATAATGGCAGTGAGGCATGTAGAGATACGTTCTGTTTCTATAACAGTCTCCAGTGCCTGACCGAGCATTTCGGTTATTTCTATTTGAGTCAGCGGCCTGTCACTTGCGAAAATGAGTGCTTCAACATGTGGCATCAGTTGTTCAATATCCATAGCTTCCTGCGTTTTCTTTGTTACTCAAAAGTAGCACTCCTGCATTTTTGAACGGCTTAAAGTAATACACAGTTGTGAATAACTATTTGGTAACAGATGGTGTGTTTTTGTGGTTGGCGCAGGTAAGCAAAGGGGCGCCTGAAACGAAATTGATTTGCAAAATTGCAGGCGTAATTACCGCTATTGCTACCGCTATACTTGAAGTTTAAAAGCGCTGTAGATGGCGTGTCGTGGGTTTTTTAACGATTTAACAACAGTTGTTTGAATAATTAATATTGAGTTAACTATCAGCTAACAAT
>CAILMA010000406.1 GCA_903835145.1 uncultured Bacteroidota bacterium | reverse complement strand
GGCAAGACAGTTATAATGCTCGTAATTTGTCTTATTTTACAATTGCTGCTTTTAATGGTGCTCCTGACAATGATGTTACTACTAAGGCTAATGTTACTACCGGTTCGGTTGCGATAGATTATGTGCAGACTAAACAGTACCGTTATACATATCTGCAGGATTCTACTACGGCAAATTATTACAATTCTACTCTGCCTACTACGGGTATTACTGAAACTATTGAGCAGGATGAGTCTGGTCTGGTCAGTGCTGTTACCGCTGCTTAAATTTCAGTTGACAAATATGGCGAAGCAAATCTGTTCCGCAGGCGAGGGCGCGATGAAAGCGGGCGGCGGATGCCGCCTCTCCCGAAGGCTTGCGCAAGAATTAACTCGTTTCAAAAAAAGGGAGGTGCTCACTGCTCACTTTTTCAATTTTATCAAAATTGGTTTAACGGATGGGGGTTTTGTTTGTACCCCCCATCCCCAGGCGGGTGCGCGTTTTTTGCGCACCAACTTTTTTCTCAGGCCATAGTATAATGCGGGCTAGAGGTTTTTCAGTGGTTCTTCACGATGTCCAAAAAGGCACCATTTCTAAATCTGATGTTATCAGCCAGTTAATGGAATTGAAGCCAGTACAGGCGGTGGTTGCTCAGGAGGACTATAACCATCAGGAAGGAAATCATATTCATGTTTTTTATCGATTCAATACCGAAAAGACTTTCAATACTCAGCTTAAATATTGGGTAAAGTTTTGGACTTCAGGCCGAGTCCAATGCGACGTCATGCGCGGTACCATGTCACAGTCTTGTAAATATTTAATTGCAGGTCAAACGAAGGATAAGTTTACCGATGTTCAACCATTTTTTTATCCCAGTCAAGAAATTGCAAAGACCCCGGAAGAGGCGTATGCTAGTTGGGCTAACGAGTTACTCGATTGGTGTATTAACCCAGACCGTCAGGGTGATCGTGATAGATATTATGCGAAGCAAAAAGAGATGGACGCGAATTTTAGATTAAATTTTATAAAATCAAGTTTAGTTGCGAAAGATAATTTCGAAAATAACTAGTTAAACAAATGATACAAAGTAACTTTGGGGAACGAAAAGTTTGGGTAAATTTCATTTACGGAAAGCTGACGAAGAATTGTCAGTCCAAACTCCAGGGTCCTCCTTAAAATTATTTTCTCAGGCCATAGTATCATGCGTCGTGGTTATAAACCTGGTTCATCTCGGATTCCAGGCCGTGTTGCTGGTTCTATGAAACGTTTTGCTCCTGCAATGGCTCGTGCAGGTTTAAAGCGTACCGCTTACGGTGCTGCAGCTCTTGGTGTTGCTGCGGTTGGTCGTGGTCTTTACAAAAGATTTTCTAAGAAGTCAAAGTCAATTCATCAGAAGGCAAAGCCAAATATTCCAGGTCAGGGTTCTGGTGGTACTTTTAGTACTTTTTATTCTAAGTCGGCAATCAAGAAGTTTTTGATTCCTTTGAAGAAGACCGGTGCTCCTAACTTTTCGTATGTGAATAACCCAGGTCGTCTTACTTCAGCTATTGGTTTTCAGGGTGTTGCCCAGACTTCGTCAATTTGGTCGGCAGCTGATATGGCTGCTTTGATTTATTCTTCTACTACAATTGGTCGTACTCAGCGTATGTTGCTTGAAAGTTGTACTTCATCTACAATTTATCGTAATCAGTCAAATAATGATGCGTATCTTACTCTGTATGATGTTGTGTCTCGTCGTGATATCAATACTGCTGATGCAAATAAGGACCCAGTTGTTTGTTGGTATAATGGTCTTACGGATACGGGTATTTCTGGTACACTTATGCAGGTTCAAGTTGGTAATACTCCTTTTTCTTCTCCTAAGTTTTGTCAGTTTTACAAGGTTCTTCGGGTGACACATATTATTCTACCTGCTGGTGGTACTCATGACCATCGTGTAAATATTTCTCCCATGCGTCTTGTTAATAATGAGATATGGCAAGACAGTTATAATGCTCGTAATTTGTCTTATTTTACAATTGCTGCTTTTAATGGTGCTCCTGACAATGATGTTACTACTAAGACTAATGTTACTACCGGTTCGGTTGCGACAACTGAAGCACTAATAGGTGGAATTAATCAATATGGCATCCAATAGCGTCATAAAAAGCTATCTTATCGGTACCGAGATCTTGCAATAGCGTTCGCAGTGGAGGAACAAGTGTTGATAATCATAGCTGGATCATCATGCATTGGAAGTGGTTTATTTCCAAGC
>CAILMA010000405.1 GCA_903835145.1 uncultured Bacteroidota bacterium | reverse complement strand
TAAGGTACAAAAAGTTGAAAGCAAATCACAACTGCCTTGGTTGCATAGTATCATTAGAAGAGGTTGTTGTTGACCCCTAAAGTGGAGCCCGTTGGGCTCTTTTTCGTGTGGGTACTATATCGAGCTGCGGGGATATTTAGCGCGGGAAACAAAACGTGAAAGAGGGAAGCTAAACACCAGCTTACAGGCACTCAAGGAGCAGCGCGCAGGCGCGAATGATTTCTTCGGAGGTAATGGTGAGGGGCGGCGCGATGCGGATGCAATGCGGGGCGAAAAGGAACCAGTCGGAAAACAAACCTTTATCGAGGCAACGGCGCAGGGTTGACTGCACATTCAACATATTGTCCAGTTCTATAGCCATAAGTAATCCCTTACTCCTAACTGCTTTTATTGATGGGTGCACAAGCAGGGTATGGAAGAGTTCCTCTTTTTCAGCCACACCAGCTACTATATTTTCGGTTAAAAGTACCTGCATGGCTGCCATGCCTGCAGCACAGCACACCGGGTGCCCGCCAAAGGTTGTTATATGCCCGAGCACGGGGTTGAGGGTGAGCTCCGCCATCATGCTGTGGGAAGCAATAAATGCCCCCATGGGCATACCGCCGCCGAGGGCCTTACCGAGCAACACAATATCTGGCACAACATCGTAATGCTGAAAACCCCAGAGCGTACCGGTGCGGCCAAAACCACATTGTATCTCATCGAGCACAAGAAGGGTGCCGGTTTCTGTGCACCGCGCGCGGAGTTGCCGCAGCCAGTCGGTATTTGGTTCTATTACGCTTGCTTCGGCTTGTATGGTTTCTATAATAACGCAGGAAGTGTCGTTGTTTATGGCATCTATAAGCGCATTATCGTTATAATCATAGTGCCACACGCCGGGCAGCAACGGCCTGAAGGCGTTGCGCCAGTATTCATCGCCCATAATGCTGAGGGCACCCATGGTGTGGCCGTGGTAGCTGTTGTTGCAACAAATAATATCGGTGCGGCCGGTGACCCGGCGCGCGAGTTTTATAGCACCTTCAGTGGCCTCTGAGCCACTGTTGGTAAAGTAAACACAATCGAGCGACGCAGGCAGGTGCGCTGCGAGCATTGCAGCGTATTTAACCTGCGGACTTTGCACTACCTCGCCATACACCATTACATGCAGGTATTGTGCCGCCTGGGCCTGTATAGCTTCAATCACCTCAGGCCGGCTGTGGCCAAGGTTACAAACGCTTATGCCGCCTATCAGGTCTATATAGCTTTTGCCATCTGCATCATATAGGTAGCTGCCGGTAGCTTTCACAATCTCTATACCTACTGGTGTGGGCGATGTTTGTGCTACGTGTTGCTGGAAAAGCTGGCGGTTGTTCATGTCTATTGTGTTGTTGTATCGGATATTAAGGTTGGTTATTTTCCTCCTGCCTCGCGACCGTGTTTACCGGCTGCAGGTTGAGTTCAGCAGCTTTTGCTACCAGGAGCGCATATGCGGCATCGTATGAATTGGTGATAACACCATCGAGTATGGCATCTTTAATGGCATTTTTAAGCACCCCAACCTCGCGAGAAGGTGTGAGGTTAAAGATGTGCATGATGTCATCGCCGCTGATAGGTGGCTGCCAGGTGCGGATGCGGTCGTTTTCTTCTACCGCTATGAGGCGCTCTTTGACCATTTCAAAGTTTTCGAGGAAACGTTTTACCTTTTGTTTGTTTTTTGACGTGATATCGCTTTCGCAAAGTATCATGAGGTCGTCAATATCTTCGCCGGCATCGAAAAGCAAGCGGCGCATTGCCGAGTCGGTGATGTCTTCTTTAGTAAGGCTTATGGGTCTCAGGTGCAGCGACACGAGTTTCGCTACATACTTCATTTTCTCATTGAGCGGGAGTTTCAGCTGCTTGAAGATGCGGGGGGTCATGCGCTCCCCTACTACCTCATGCCCATGAAAGGTCCAGCCGTGGCCGTCTTCAAATCGCTTGGTTGCAGGCTTGCCAATATCATGCAACAAGGCTGCCCATCGCAGCCAAAGGTTATCGCTCTTGGCTGCAGTATTGTCTATCACCTGAAGGGTGTGGTAAAAATTGTCTTTGTGGCCCTTCCCCTCAATAATTTCCACACCTGTGAGGTCTACAAACTGGGGAAAGAAATATTTGAGCAGCCCGCTTTTATACAGCAGATCCAGCCCTACAGAGGGCTTAGGCGCAGCCATTATTTTATTAAGCTCATCTGTTATACGCTCCTGCGATATGATTTTAATGCGCTCTGCATTGCGGCAGATGGCATCAAATACTTCTGGTAAAATATCAAATTGCAGCTGGGTTGCGAAGCGAATTGCCCGCATCATACGGAGCGGATCGTCAGAGAAAGTAATATCCGGGCCCAGTGGGGTCCTGATGATCTTACTTTCAAGGTCGGCCAGCCCATTGAATGGGTCTGTGAGCTTACCGAAATTTTCTTTGTTGAGGCTTACGGCCAGGGCATTGATGGTAAAGTCACGACGAAGCTGATCGTCCTGAATTGTGCCCGGTTCTACATCGGGTTTGCGGCTCTCTGCCCGGTATGATTCTTTGCGCGCACCTACAAACTCCACATCGAACTCGTGAAACCGGAAGTGAGCTGTGCCAAAATTTTTAAAATAACTGACGTGTGGTTTGGGTTTTAGCTGGTGTGCAACTGCCTGTGCGAGGGCAATACCATCGCCGGTGCACACAATATCTGCATCCTTGGTAGGCCGCCCGAGCAATTTATCCCGCACGAAGCCACCTATAAGATAACACTCTGTACTCATTTGATCAGAAACCCTGCCAACGGTTTCAAAAATACTCAGCTCTTCAGCCGAACAATTAATATCCATAAGAAGGTGAAGGTAACGAACATCGGTAAAATAAATTATACATTCAGAGTTGTTCTTATCTGTTAGAAGGCGATTTCGAGGTCAAAAATCATGATTCAACAGAATTAATTTACGCTGTGGAACAATTTTTTGCCGTGTAATTTAAACGCAAAAGTAAGCAATAGAGGACGATGCATTGCGGATGGACTCAACCTCGATTATTTACAGGAATACCGGTGCAGAAAACGGCTTCGGTAGGGGGAATTGTATGATTATGACCTGCGAAAAAAATAAGCCTTTAGTTTGGATGAATGTTAGGGGCACTTTTGGTGACGTTTTGCAAAGCAGTCGGCAACTGCGCACCACGCCGACGCGATCGGAGATTGGCGCCGAACACGACGATTAGTGACTGCCAGATTTAAGTAAACGAAGTTCTTTTTACCAATAAAATAGGGTTACTTATTTTGTATTATATTTGCAGATTAGGGGCATTGAAGAATTACATATGGTTCGTATGTGATTTGTTGCCTGCTTACTTAATCATTGCACCATTAGTTTTTTACGAAGTGAATAATATATCTATTTTAATAACAGGAGGTTGTGGTTTTATTGGTTCGAACCTTTCTTTATTGCTTAAAGAAAAATACCCATTCTACAGCGTTACGGCCCTTGATAACCTGAAAAGACGCGGGTCTGAATTGAATATCAGCAGGCTGAAAGCAGCAGGTATAGAATTTATTCATGGCGACATACGCAACCGTGAAGACCTGGAACTCGATAAGAAATTTGACTACATAATAGATGCAGCTGCTGAGCCAAGCGTAATGGCTGGTATGGGCGCTGCGCTCAGCTATGTTATAAACACTAACCTGACCGGCACCATCAATACGCTGGAACTGGCGGCGAGGAGTGGCGCTAAATTTATCTTCCTTTCAACCAGCAGGGTATACCCTATTGAACATCTGGAGCACATCAACTATACAGAAGGCGCGACCCGTTTTGAACTTTCGGCAGAGCAGACACTTGCCGGGGTAAGCGAGCGGGGTATTGCAGAAAATTTCCCTCTGGATAAAGCGCGATCGGTATATGGGTCAACAAAACTTGCATCGGAGCTGATGATTGAAGAATTCAGGGAGTTTTTTGATGTACAGTACGTGATTAACCGGTGTGGTGTAATAGCTGGTCCTTATCAAATGGGTAAGGTAGATCAGGGTGTAATTACACTTTGGGTAGCGCGCCACTACTGGAAGAAAGACATAGCCTATTTCGGATATGGTGGTACTGGTAAGCAGGTAAGAGATGCCCTGCACATTTTTGACCTGTTTGATCTTGTAGACTTTGAGATACACAATTTTGACCGTGTAAATGGCAAAACCCTGAATGCTGGCGGAGGCATGGGTAGTAGTGTATCGTTACAGGAGCTCACCAGGGTGTGTGAAGAGATTACAGGTAACAAAGTAGGTAGCCAAAGCGTGCTTGAAAACAGAAAGGGCGACATACCACTCTACGTTACCGACAATACAAAAATAATAAGGGAAACAGGCTGGCAACCCAAGCGGGATATCAACAATATAATTGGCGATATCTTTAGTTGGATCAACAAAAACGAACAACAATTAAAACCAATATTAGACTCATGAATATAGCAATTGTCAGTGGCTCTAACGGATTGATAGGGAGTGAAAGTGTAAGTTTTCTTGCGGATAAGATGGACCTTATCATTGGTATAGACAATGACCAGCGCGCTTATTTTTTCGGTAGCGATGCCTCCACCCGTTGGAATAAGGCCGTGCTGGAAAGTAAGTACCCTAACTATAAGCCCCACAACTACGACATAAGAGATTATGCGAGCCTTGAAACCCTTTTTAAGGAATACGGCAGTGATATAAAAATAATAGTGCACACGGCCGCACAGCCGAGTCACGACTGGGCGGCTAAGGAGCCACTCACGGACTTTACTATCAATGCCAATGGTACGCTCAACTTCCTCGAGCTCACCCGCAATTATTGTCCGGATGCTGTTTTCATCTTTACATCGACCAACAAAGTTTACGGCGATACACCGAATTTGTTGCCTCTGGTTGAGCTTGAAAAACGCTGGGAAATAGCAGAAACACATCCATATTATGCAGAAGGTATAGACGAGCAAATGAGCATTGACCACTCCAAGCACTCCATATTTGGCGCATCGAAAGTAGCGGCTGATGTTATGGTGCAGGAGTATGGCAGGTATTTCAACATGAAAACTGCAGTTTTCAGGGGCGGATGTCTTACAGGGCCACAACACTCCGGCGCTCAGCTTCATGGTTTTCTTTCTTACCTCATGAAGTGCGCAATTACTGGGCAGCAGTATACCATATTTGGCTACAAGGGCAAGCAGGTGCGCGATAACATACACGCCTGGGACCTCGTAAATATGTTCTGGAATTTTTATGAAGCTCCACGCCGTGGTGGTGAAGTTTATAATGCCGGTGGTGGTCGTTTTTCAAACTGCTCCATGCTGGAAGCCATAGAAATATGCGAAAAGATAACTGATAAAAAAATGAACTACCAGTATACCGATGATAATCGCTCGGGCGACCATATCTGGTATATCTCTGACGTTTCAAGATTTAAAGCCCACTACCCGGGCTGGGACTACAAGTACTCCCTCGAGACAACGATGGAGCAGATATTTATGCATTTAAAAAGCAGGGTATAAATTATGGTACTAAGTGTGGTTATACCTGCTTATAACGAAGCGCTGAACCTGCCTGAAACGCTGAATGCATTTTATGAGGTGCTGAGCCGAAATAAAATAGAGCATGAATTGCTGGTGATTAACGATAACTCAAAGGATAACACCATTGAGGTGATTACTGAATTGCAGCAAACCATACCCACACTGCGCACACTTTTTAACGAACCTCCTTACAATGGCTTTGGCTATGCTATAAGAAAAGGACTCGAGAATTTCTCCGGCGATTGTGTGGCCATTGTAATGGCTGATATGTCGGACGATCCGGAAGACCTTGTGAAGTTCTACAACACTATGGTAGAGCGGAAGGTGGATTGTGTGTTTGGCAGCAGGTGGATGAAGGGAAGTAAGGTAACCGATTACCCAAAAAACAAGTTGTTCCTGAACAGATTTGTGAACAGGATGATCTCGATTGCATTTAAGATGAAGTACAATGACTGCACGAACGCATTCAAACTTTATTCTAAAGAAACAATGGAGGGTTTGAAGCCCTTTCTTTCACCTCATTTCAACCTCACGGTGGAATTGCCATTGAAGGCCATCGTGAGGGGTTACAACTTCGCTATAGTACCTAACTCCTGGAAGAACAGAAAACATGGTACATCGAACCTGAAGATAAAGGAAATGGGTAGCCGTTACTTTTTTATTGTAATGTACTGCCTGATAGAAAAGTATTTTAGCCGGGGCGACTTTAAAAAGAAGTGGTGAGTTTTTTTAAAGTAGAAAGTAGTTAGTACTTAGTAGAAAGTCGTTAGTAGTTAGTCGAAAGTAATTAGTAGTTAGTCGAAAGTCCTTGGTAGTTAGTAGAAAGTATTTAGTAGTTAGTCGAAAGTCCTTGGTAGTTAGTATTTATTGCCGGTAGGAAGCCTAAGTTGCGGAGCTTTCATTTGGTAATTATTAATATTTATTTGGCTTGTTTGGAGTGCCAATTCCGGGCTGATATTTATCTTAGAGCAATCTGGTTGTTAGTCTTGGTTTTACTTGTGGTTGGATTTAAGTATATGCGTCTTTGAATAAACTGTTTTCTATATTGTTTTTGGGTTTTATCCGCTTTTATAAGGGGGCTGTTTCTCCGTTTTTAGGGGCAAGGTGCAGATACACACCAACTTGCAGTAGTTATGGCATAGAAGCGATACAAAAATACGGCGCATTCAAGGGAGGATGGCTTGCACTGAAGCGAATTTTATCTTGCCACCCTTGGGGCGGAAGTGGATACGATCCGGTCCCCTAAGAAAAATGATATTTTTGCCATAAATGATTGAATTAAATTTTCATAATTTAAGGAAATCAAAATAAATTAACGTTTCTCTGTCATTTTATTAACTTTTAGTTACAATTATATTTTTAAATTAATATCATTCAGCTAACGTGATTGCCACATATCAGTGCTATGTGGTATTTTTATGTTTTGATTGTTCTATTCTAAATATTTATACATATGTTTTATTCATTTAAAGGGTTTATTCCGGTTGTTGACTCGTCGTCATTTGTGCACCCGCAGGCAGCTGTAACAGGCAATGTGATTATAGGCAAGAATGTGTACATAGGGCCAGGGGCAGCCCTTCGCGGAGACTGGGGCGGGATTATAATAGAAGATGGCTGCAATGTG
>CAILMA010000404.1 GCA_903835145.1 uncultured Bacteroidota bacterium | reverse complement strand
TTACCTCAAAGTATGGCAGTCAGCTCAGGCGCAGTAAGGATTTTTATTACACAGGGTTGTTTAATGCAAAAACTCAGTTTACCAAGGGTTTTGACTATTCGCTCCCCAATTGGCAGGCAACGCCAACATCTGGTTTGTTTGCACCAGCGTACTTCACGCTGGCAGTAGGTATGGAATACCGGAAAGGAGCAGCGCTTACCTTGTTCCTTTCTCCAATAGCGGCCAGGGCTACTTATGCTGACGCCATTTATACAAGACTTAACCCTCAGGGAGCATTTGGTATTCCCTACGGCAAAACATCAAAGTACGATGTAGGTGCCTACTTCACAGGCCGATATATAACTAACCTGAACAAACTCATTACCTACAAAACAAGGCTCGACCTCTACTCCAACTATCTTGCGAAAGACACAAAGGATAGCGTAGGTAATGTGATAAAGAAAGATAACCCTGGAAATATTCAGGTGTTGTGGGACAATACTATTATCTGGAAGGCATCTAAATTGCTTGGCCTTACGGTGGGTGTTACGCTTGCTTACAGCAACGACAACCCATATAGCAGTTCTTATATTGACAAAACAACCGGCAATGTTGTGAACAAGAACCAGCCGGGCGAAGGACTGGGATGGGTGCAGGTGAATGAGACTTTTACTTTTGGACTTATTTATAAGTTTTAGAAAAATAAAATAGTCATTATATTTTCAAAATACCCTTCGGGGTATTTTTTTTGCACCAGCCTGTTAATGGCAGGTTAGTTTTTGGGGCGTTAAATACCTGAACCTGCCATTTTAAACAGTATATTTGGAAATACCTTACCTTTTAATTCCTCATGAAAATGAAAAAAATACTCCTGTTTGCTGTCGCACTGATATTCGCTTCCGTATTGCGGGCCCAAACTCAGGATACCCTGGTGCTTCTGTTTAATTTTAATGAAGCATCGCTTACCGATATTGCAAAGACTGCGGTTGCAGATATGATGCATGGCGAAAAAAACATCGCCGGAAGCAAGTATAAAATTATTGGCTTTGCTGACTACCGGGGCAGTGCGGAGGTAAACAAGTTTATATCTAAAAAAAGGGCTGAAAACGTAAAACAATTTCTTTTGGGGTGGGGAGCTCAAAGCAAGGCTGTAACCATATGTGAAGGGCGAGGGAAAATAGACCATGGGCCGGCAGCGGGATATGGCGGAATACCCCGGGACAGGAAGGTTTTGGTAGTGGCTACGAGGCCGGCTGAACAGAAAAAGAAAGAAGTGAAGCACAACAATAAAATAGACGTTGTGGCAATGAAAAAAAATGAAACTGTAGCGCTTCAGAATCTTCAATTCGTACCGGGCATGGCTATTTTGTTGCCAAGCTCGGAACCAGAGTTGATGAACCTGTACCAGTTAATGGCCGATAACCCACACCTCAAAATACAGATAGAAGGGCACATTTGTTGTGTTACGCCCAGAGTTGGGAAAGATACACTGCAAAACGACCCTGACCAACAGCTTTCTGAAACCCGGGCAATGTCGGTATATAACTATCTCGTTGCAAAGGGAATACAGGCATCGCGAATGAAGTACATTGGTCTTGGCTTCACTCACCCGTTATTTTACCCGGAGACCGATGACGAACAAAGGCGGCAGAACCGCAGGGTAGAGATACGAATTTTGAGCAAGTAAAGAGTATTGATAGCACTTAATAACGCCCCTAAAAACAAATACATGATTTCCGTTTATTCCTATTTAATTTTGCCACTCGATCAGATTAGGAATAGATGATGTTATTGTACCCGGCTAATGCAGCCGAATCGTTAGAATTTAATAAAGTCAGTGAATTACTTCTTCATAAATGCCGCACCGATGCGGCCCGGGAACGCGTAGAAAACATCCGGTTTCATACGGCATCAGGCCATATGCAAAAGGAACTGAACCAAACGAATGAGTTTAAAATGATACTCCAGAGTGGAGATCATTTCCCCAACGACTTCACCCGCAACCTGGAGCGGGAGCTGAAACTATTACAAATTACCGGCAGCATCCTTACGGGCGAGCAATTGCTCTCCTGCATGAAGCTTGCCCTCAATATGCGGGATATCCTTTTGTGGTTTAAAAAGCAAAATGACCTTTTCCCTGCACTTAGTGCTATATCCGCACACATCACCTACGAGAAAAGCATAACCGAAATGATATCATCAGTAATAGATGATACCGGCATGGTTAAAGACACAGCATCAAAAGAACTGATGAGCATACGCTCAGAGCTGGGTAAGGCGCGGCATGCTGCCCGCCGCACGTTTGATGTCGTATTGCGTAAACTGGGCAAGGCAGGATACTTGGGTGATATAGGTGAAAGCTTCTTCAATGGCAGAAGAACAGCAGCTGTTCTGGCTGAATACAAGCGGATTGTGAAGGGGATATTGCACGGTGAAAGCGATACCCAGAAAACCGTATTTATAGAACCCGAGGAAACTATAGACCTTAACAATGAAATTTTCTCGCTGGAGCGGGAAGAGCAGCGCGAGATACACCGCATACTGGTGCAGGCAACAAAAGACCTTGCCGTTTACGGGCCTCAGCTGGATACCTACTACCACCTTTGCGGCATTTATGACTACATAAGGGCTAAGGGCCTCCTGGCTATAGATATGGGTGCATATATGCCAAGGATAAGCCCCCACCCCGGTCTGCACCTGATAAAAGCGTATCACCCGCTGCTGTTGCTCAGGAACAAGGCAGCCAATAAGCCAACCATACCACTTAACCTTACGCTCGACCGCCAGAACCGGATACTGATTATAAGCGGACCAAATGCTGGCGGAAAGACCGTTAGCATGAAGACCGTCGGCCTTCTGCAGTTGATGGCTCAAGCCGGGCTTTTGATACCTGCTGATGAAAATTCTGAGATCGGGATCTTTAAGCAACTGATGGTGCAGATAGGCGATACGCAAAGCATAGAACATGAGCTGAGCACCTATAGCGCACACCTGCAAAACATGAAGTACTATATGGATTTTGCCAATGGCAAAACCCTGTTTTTCATAGATGAACTGGGCAGCGGCAGCGACCCTAACCTTGGAGGGGCGTTCGCTGAAGCGATAGTGGAAGAACTTGCGGCAAAGAATGCACTGGGCATCATAACCACGCACTACCTGAATCTAAAAGTAATGGCAGGTAAGGTGAAAGGTATTTTTAATGGCGCAATGGCCTTTGACGAGGAACGATTGGAGCCACTGTACCAGCTTACACTGGGTAAGCCGGGCAGCTCCTATACTTTTGCAATAGCACAGCGCAGCGGGCTGCCTGAAGCAGTGATAGAACGGGCGCGGCAGCTCACGCAAAGGGAGCACTTTAAACTTGATAAAATGCTGCACCAGACCGAACAACAATCGGTGAGGCTAAGCGACAAAGAGAAAGAACTGGACAGGCTGCTGAAAGCAAATGAAAAACTGAAAAAAGACTACGAAATACTCACCGACAAAGAAAAACTAAAGCAGCAGCATGATACCCTTGTGTTGCAGAACAAGATAAAAAAAGAAGAACTGGACTACTTGCGGGATACCGAACGGAAATTCAAACAGATCATACACGACTGGAAGAAGGCAGATAACAAGCAGGATGTGATAAATGCCGCAGAAAATGTCCTCTTTCGCAAGAAACAAATAGAAAGCAATGCCGCTGCCGCAAAAAAGGCGGATAAAAACTATGAGCTGGTGGGTGGTAAGCCCAAAATAGGTGATACCGTGCGCAACAAGATAAACCACCAGGTAGGTGTGCTTAATGAACTTAGAGACAAGAAAGCGATTGTAAAAATAGGTAACCTCCCCTTTACCGTGAGCATTAATGAGTGGGTAGTTGTGCGTAAAAAAGAAACAAAGTAGGGAATGACCGCATTGTAACCGACTCTTTCGGCTTTGCTATGATTCTTATGTAAAGCCGTTTTTCGCGTGCACCCTAACAACTGTAAATTGAAAACTGCAATGATAAATGGTTATTTATCTTTACAACTATGCAAGTGCTACAGGGAATTGCTATTCTGTTGATACCAGCAATTGGATATTTTTTTGCATTCAACTACAATAAAAAGAAAGAATATACGATAGCGCTCGGTCTGCTGGTCGTCTGCGGATTCCTGCTGCGAATATATACTGCGTCAGACAACTCTTTACATTGTTGGGATGAAAGGTATCATGCGCTTGTAGCAAAACACTTATCCAGCCATTTTTTGTTGCCGACTTTGTATGAAAATCCTTTGCTGCCATTTGACTACAAAAACTGGACTTGCAATCATATTTGGCTCCATAAGCAACCACTTGCGTTGTGGCTTATTGCAGTAAGCCTTCGTTTTTTTGGTCTTCATCCTTGGGCTGTGAGGTTACCTTCGGTGATATTGTCCACGTTCGGAATTAAACTGACGTACGATGTTGCCAGGCATTTATACAATAGGAATACTGCTTTCATTTCTGCTTTTCTATTTTCTATTCATGGCTTAATTATAGAACTAACCGCTGGGAGGACAGACACCGATCATATTGACATTGCGTTTTTGTTTTTTATTCTTTTGGGAATTTGGAGTAGCGTGAATTATAACATTAAGGATGGGCGCGCTGTCTACACTTTATTAATAGGTGCTTCTATTGGGGCCGCTGTTCTAACAAAATGGCTACCGGGCATCATTGTCTTGCCAATCTGGTTCATTTTAAACTATGGACGTTTTCCGGGGCGAAAAATATTCAAAGACCTTTTGTTGATCAGTTTGGTAGCTGGTGCAATTGCTGTTCCCTGGCAAGTATATACTTTAAAGCAATTCCCTTTAGAAGCGCAATGGGAGTTGCTATTCAACAAAATGCATTTTTTTCAGCCGCTTGAAGGGCATGGTGGGAACCTTCTATTTCATTTTGATCAGCTTAGAATAACGTACGGCGAACTGATATATCTGCCGGTTATCTGGTTTTTATATCGGACCATTAAATACAGTAAACGGCACGACATAGCAATCGCAGCATTATTTGCTATTCCCTATTTATTTTACACCGTTGCGGCTACTAAAATGCCGTGCTACACACTTTTTGCCGCACCCGCCACATTTATGATAACCGCAGAAGCCTATTTCTATTTTAGAAATGCTACGTGGTTACCTCGTTTAATGAAACTGATAGCAATCTTCCTTCTTTTACTGCCAATAAGGTATGCAGTAGAAAGAATAAAACCATTTAACTCTGATGATGATATAGATGCCGCAACTGAACGAAAAATTTGAGCGTTTATTGGCAGCACAAACATCGATGCAAATACAGTAGTTTTTAATTGCCCCTGCTACGTTGAGGTGATGTTTTTCACTAATTGCATCTGTTATGAAATAACGCTTGATGAAACTACCATAAAAAATATTGAACAGATGGGCTATAAAGTCGTTATGTGGCACTAATCTCAACCTTTGACGAGTTTGACTCTATTGGTAATTTTTTAACTCTTAGAATCGAAACCGGAATCAATTCAGTATTCCGTTCGTTTACTCAATTTAATTGCCTGCTGTTTCTTCTGAACTTTTTGCACATAAATCAATATGGCGAACGTCCGGGACTTAATACTAAGGGACTGACAAACTGCTATTGGATAAAAGCACAAAAATCCCCTGCATGCAGGGGATTTTCGAATGATATACTGACTTAAAGTTAAACTTTAAAGTGGGAGAATGCTTTATTAGCTTCAGCCATACGATGGGTATCTTCTTTCTTTTTGAAAGCACCACCTTCACCTTTTGCTGCTGCAACTATTTCGTTTGCAAGTTTGTCTGCAATGGTTTTACCATTCCGGTCACGAGCGTAACGAATCAGCCATTTCATGCTGAGTGATATTTTACGGTCAGCGCGCACTTCCGATGGAATCTGGAAAGTAGCACCACCAATACGGCGGCTACGCACCTCAACCGCAGGAGTAACGTTAGTCAAAGCGCGCTTCCACACTTCGTAACCTTCTTCGCTGGTTATTTTTGAAACTTTATCCAATGCATCGTAGAATGCACTGAGTACTACTGTTTTGTTACCACCCCACATAAGGCAATTTACAAAACGGGTAACTAATTTATCGTCGAACTTAGGATCTGGTGCTAACGGGAGCTTTTTGGCCTGTGCCTTTCTCATTGCCTGGCTTTACTTTATTATTAATGAAAATATTTTATGACTATTTCTTACCTGCTGGTTTAGCGCCTGCTTTAGCACCGCCTTTAACCTTTTCTGTCTTGGTACCATATTTACTACGGCTCTTCTTACGGTCTTTTACGCCCGCAGTATCGAGTGCTCCGCGCACAATATGATAACGCACACCCGGAAGGTCTTTAACACGACCTCCGCGAATAAGCACTATGGAGTGCTCTTGCAGGTTATGTCCTTCACCTGGAATATATGCTATCACTTCTAATTTGTTAGTAAGGCGCACCTTAGCTACTTTACGCAGCGCTGAGTTCGGCTTCTTAGGAGTAGTAGTATATACGCGGGTACAAACTCCACGACGTTGTGGACAAGCATCCAAAGCGCGGCTTTTCGATTTCGTCCGCATTATCTCGCGGCCCTTGCGTACTAATTGTTGTATGGTTGGCATTGTAAGCTTTAAGTAAAAATTTTAAACGGAGTGCAAAGGTAATAAAAAAAATCCAAAACAAATACAAAAAATAGAAAAAATATTCTTTGCCCTTGTTTTTTCGTTAATCAGGCTGCAAATGTAAGGGTTTTTGTACTTACTATTTCATTACTGAAAATATATTGTATCGTTTTTTTGTAATTGCAACGTAAAAAACGAGACAACTTTACTTTTGTTCCGCCGAATGGGTTGCAGATTTCAGAAAGAACCCTAAAAAACTGGCTCAATAATTGTTATACTTGCATTTAAAAGCGTGGTTATGAAACGATTAGTTATCCTTTTGCTTGTAGGGCTCACATTGAGCAACGCAGCGAGGGCACAATATAATGGAGGAGGAGAACGCCGGGAGAGCCATGGCGGTGGAAGAGAAATGGCAGGGGAAGCCGGAAGTGCCCTAACAGTATTTTCAGAAAGCGGCGACCGATTCCAGCTTTTAGTGAACGGTGTGAAACAGAACGCACAGCCGCAAACGAGAATAAGAATCGAGCACCTGCCGCAAGTAGGAAATGAGCTTCAGGTCATCTTTGACGATAACCGCACTCCCGCTATTACCAAACGTATTTCTTTTATGGACCCTGTAGAGGGCAAGGCCATAAATCTAACCCTGAAAATAGTAAGGGACCGGGATGGCAGAGCGAGAATTGTGCTGCACAAATTAACGCCACTGGAAGCAGGATACCGGGGTGAAGAAGGCGAATATGTGATGAACTACGGACATGATGACGACCACAGAATGGGAGACCGTGACCGGAACGATAACCACCACCAGGCACCGCCGCCAGCACCACCAGCACCTGCGGCTATGGACCCACAGTCTTTTAGCGACGCAAAACAGGCTATAGCAGGGAGCTCCTTCGATGACACCAAGCTATCAACCGCAAAAACAATTGCAGCCAATAACTACTTTACTACCGACCAGGTAATTGAGATTTGCAAGATTTTCAGTTTTGATGACAGCAGGCTGGCATTTGCAAAGGTGGCTTACAAACGCACTGTGGACAATGGGGCTTATTATAAAGTAAATGCTGTGTTTTCCTTCGATTCTAATAAAGATGCACTTAATAACTATGTGAGTAAGAACAGGTAATCGTTTCAATTTCTATCCAATGGAAGAAACGATTAAATTTTGCCACTCTATTCAGCCAAGCCCGGCAAATCAATGCCGGGGAAAGCATTTGGCAAAAAGATTTGGACGCTAAAGCAGCATAATGAAATTATTGAGCTTCTACCAAAACCTCTTGGGGTGTCTCGGACATCATTCGTTTGCGGTGCTGCAAACCCCAGTCGTGCAGGGCATCAATTACATTGTCCAGTGAGTCGGCATAGGATGTAAGCGTGTACTCCACGGTTACAGGGAGCGAATCATACACTGTTCTTTTCACCAGATGGTGGGCTTCCAGCTCCTTAAGCTCTTTTGAGAGCATCCGGGCCGTAATCTTTGGTATCTGGCGCTCAATGTCTTTAAAACGGGTATTGCCAGCCGAAAGCGCAATAATGATTTGCAGCTTCCATTTTCCGTTTATAACATCAATAGCATCTCTTATTGGTATCAGCGCTTTCAGGCAGCGAACATAATTTGTCTTATCCATAACCTTGATTTTGCTATACTTTAGTATAGTAGTTACTTTGGTATAGCAAAACTAAGTAAATTTGTGCCGGAATAAAACAGTTCCTTAAACCATTTTTTAAAAATCAAAACAATGAAGAAATTTTCAGTAGTTGCCATTGCAGCAACGGCATTATGCTCCATCCAATCATTTGCTCAGTCTTCCTGGACATTAGACAAGGCACATGCGAAACTTGGATTCACGATCACCCACCTTATGGTTTCTGATGTAGAAGGAGATTTCAAATCCTTTAGTGCAAAAATCACTGCTCCTGGTAAAGATTTTACCAATGCTACTGTGGAAATGACTGCTGATGCAGGAAGCATAAGCACTGAGAACGATAAAAGAGACGAACACCTGAAAAGCCCTGACTTTTTTGATGTAACAAAATTCCCTGGCCTTAGCTTCAAGAGTACTTCTTTTAAGAAAACAAAAGGTGACGAATACAACGTAACCGGCAACCTTACTATGCATGGTGTTACTAAAAAAGTAACCCTTACTGCAGTCATTAAGACTGGCGTTAACCCAATGAGCAAGAAAGAAATAGCTGGTTGCAAAATAAGAGGCAAAGTAAACCGTAGTGATTTCGGTATCGGTGCTTCTATGCCATCTGCAATGCTGAGCGAAGAAGTAGAAATTGTTGCGAATGCAGAATTTGGCAAAGAATAATTAATGATTGGTGCGAAATGCACTTAATAAAAACTAAAGCGAAATCAGCACAACATCTTGTTCTGGTTTCGCTTTTTGTTTTGTCTGAATATTCACCTCATGTTTTAAATTCCGATTAAGCTTAAAAAAAGAGCAGAATAACGAAAGTAATTCATTCACATACACCTATTTTTATCCAAAAAAATCCCTGATGGTAGAAAAGTCGATTCATTTTATAATGCATCAGTTTACTGAGCACCACGACTTGCTTGTGCTCATTGTTATCGGATTAATAGCAGGGTTAATTGCCCAGATGATATTGCCTGGGAAAGGCTTTGGTTTAGGTGGCACGGCGGTGATAGGTATAGTTGGATGCTGGATTGGGAATATGTATATCCTACCCTACATTCACTTTGTTGAAAACGAAACCATCAAAAAGATTTTGGCAGGGACAGTTGGCGCTATGGGACTTTCTTTTGTGTTTGGCCTATTCAGGTTGTATAAAGTAAAGGACAAAACAAAGTATAGAAACAACCCGTAACAAAACAGTATAAAAACTAAAAAAGGTAGCCAGAAAAGATCGGGCTACCTTTTTTTATGAATTCAATAAATACTATTACATGGCTTTTACTTCGCCCTTAATATGCAAAGTCATTGGCTGTTGTTTAGCATTAGATTGTATAATAACGTCTTTGTTAATAACACCGAGTCTACCCTTAGTATTGTAGGTAACATGAATCACGCCAGTCTTTCCAGGAGCAATTGGCTCTTTTGGATAACTTGGCACAGTACCACCGCAAGAACCGTGAGCTTCAGAAATAGTAATTGCCTCTTTGCCGGTATTCTTGAAATAGAAATCACACTCCGCGGTTGGCCCTTCTTTTACAACACCGTAGTCATGCGTTTCTTCATTGAACTCAAATTTCCCTGCATTCGGGCCAACATTTACAGTTTGCTGCATAGGGCGACCGGGAAGCGGTGGCTGACCGGGCAATGGTGGCTGACCAGGAAGTGGTGGCTGACCAGGCAATGGCGGCTGACCGGGTAACGGTGGCTGACCGGGACGGCCAGGAGGCATAGGCGGCATAGGCGGTTGTCCGGGTAACGGAGGCTGACCAGCAATACGCTGCTGATCGAGCGGAAGATTGGATTGATTCATCTTATCACCTTTTCCTTTGCCGTGGCGCTGATTTTTGAGCGCACCAGGAACTGGCTGACCAAGAACTGGCTGATGTCCGTCATTTACCAAATGCGGCTGTCCGGGAAGTGGTGGCTGCCCAGGCAATGGTGGCTGATTATTGTTAGGTTGTTGTCCATTAGGCGGCGGGCCCGGAGGCATAACGCGCCCTCCCACAGGAGGATGAGGAGGTACCGGAGGCTGACCTGGTAATGGAGGCTGACCTGGCACTGGGGGCTGACCTGCAACGGGTGCGCCCGGTGGCACTGGTGGTACCGGTACGTTATGTCCCTTCTTCGGCTTCTTTGCCTTAACAGGAGCTGCTACATTAGCATCGCCAGATTGTGTTTTCTGTTCTTGTGCTCTCGAAATGCCAGTAAATATAAAAAAGGAAAAAATACAAAAAGTAAGCTTACGCATAGTCAGGTCGTTTGCATAAAATTAAACAATTACAAACAATAGCAAAATTTTATTGCTATTTTATCACTTTTTTAAGCTTTAGGGAACATAGACACCTGCCCTTGAGCCGGAAATAAATAAATATCAGGCAACATGTTCTGTACCTAACTCAGCCTGTAAATTTCTTATTTTACGGTATAAAATTTTAT
>CAILMA010000403.1 GCA_903835145.1 uncultured Bacteroidota bacterium | reverse complement strand
GTTGTCTTACCGAACCCGAACCCCGGATCTATGATTATGTCCTTTATTCCCGCAGCCCTGCACCTGTCCGTCAGCAGCCTGAGGTATTCGCGCACTTCGGTAGTTACATCATAATATTCCGGCGACCGTTGCATGGTTTCGGGCGTGCCCTGCATATGCATAGTAACATAGGGAACACCGAGTGTAGCTACTGTGTCTATCATACCGCCATCGAATCTCCCGCCGCTTACGTCATTCACGATGTCTATTCCTGCGGCTACAGTCTCTACCGCTGTTTTTGAATTGTAGGTATCAATAGAAAGCCAGGCTTCCGGAAAGCGGCTGCGGATGGCTTCAATCACTGGCAATACCCGCTGCAATTCAATATCAGCGTCAATCAATGGCTGACCCGGTTTTGTACTGGCACCGCCAATATCAAGAATCTTCGCTCCCTGCTTCAACATCATTTCCGCATTTTTCAATATGCCATCGATGTCACCACCCTGCCGGGTAAAAAAACTATCAGGCGTGGCATTAAGTATGCCCATTATTATTGGTTTTGACAAATCGAGCAATCGGCCCTTGCTGGAAATTGACGTTTTTACTGGCAGCAACAATTGGAAAAATTTTAAAAATGAATATCAGTATTCGCTGTTTTTTTGTTAACAATATACTTTGAAAGCTGTTTTTTTGCTTTTGTTTTCGACTTTTGAATTTACATAGTATGTTTGGAGTGTAAAGTTATTCTTTTTCCCGCTGTCACTTTTCCGTAAAGTCAGCATTTATAAAGATGTACGTTAATTGATGCAAATGCAGGATACACAGGTACAGTATAAGGAAGTCATAAAAAAATGTAAAGACCTTTATATGAAGAAAGCCACCGACTATGGCACTTCATGGAGGGTATTCAGGCCTATATCAATAGTTGATCAGATTTACATAAAGGCTTGGCGCATAAGGCAGATCCAGGAAAAAGGCATTCAAAAAATTGCCGATACCATAGAGAGTGAATTTATTGGGATTGTAAACTACGGTGTAATTGCGCTCATACAATTCGAAATAGATGAAAAAGAACCATTTGAGTTGAGCATTGGCGAGGCCAAGCGATGGTACGAAAAAGAAGCTCAGGAGATAGAAAACCTGATGGTGAAGAAAAATCATGATTATGGGGAGGCCTGGAGGGATATGTCGCAACAATCATTTGTGGACCTCATATTGGTAAAACTATTGAGAATCAAGCAGATACTCGCAAATGACGGACAAACAACCGTTTCAGAGGGCATCGAAGCCAATTTCATTGACATTGTGAATTATGGAGTCTTCGCCCTTATCAAGATGTCAGAGATTGAAAATAATATATGATATATAGAAGTTGAGTGATCAACTATTAATGATACTGAAATAGATCTAAAGCAAGGGCTACTTTAACAATGTATTTAAAAATTTTGCTTATTTTTACGTTCCGAAATAAAATTGACTGAACCAACTACTTTAACATTATAAACATTTAAAATTTCAATGAAGTATCTAATCTGGTTATTGCGCATCGCGTTAGGCTGTCTATTCATTTTCTCAGGTTTGGTAAAAGCCAATGACCCTATGGGGCTCGTTTATAAAATGAACGAGATATTTGATGTTTGGGGCATGAGCTGGATGGCCAATTATTCATTTGCACTTTCTGTAAGCATGATTGCCTTTGAGATTATTGCCGGTGTAGCAATGTTGGTCGGTAATTCCTTCAGGTTATGGATAACACTAATGGTACTCATTAATATCTTTTATACCTTCCTTACATGGTATGCTTGGAGCTCAGGAAAAGTGAAAGAGTGCGGCTGTTTTGGCGCTTGTATTAAGCTTTCTAATTCTGCAACCTTCTATAAAGATGTAGCCCTTACCGCAATTTCTATCTTCCTGTTTATTTTCAGGTACCGGGTGTTCCCTTTGTTCCAGAAATCTATTGTCAATGCTTCAATTGTTGGCGCTTCTGCGGTATTCGTTATTGTATTACAATGGTGGACCCTGCATCACCTGCCCGTAAATGATTGCCTTGCCTATAAAGTTGGCAACAATCTTTACGAGAAAATGCAACCTTCGGCTGACTACAAACCTGATGAATACGCAACCGTCCTTACTTATTCCCAAAATGGTGTAAAAAAGGATTTCACTGAGGAAGAATTCAACAAACAAAAAATTTGGGATGATCCTAAGTGGAAATTTGTAGATAGCAAATCAACACTCGTAAAGGAGGGCACAGGTGCCCCTGAAATTCCGCACGATTTTGCGCTCAACGGCGTAGATGATAAAGACTACACTCAAGCTGTACTTACAGCTAAGGGCTATACTTTCCTGTGGTTTGTGCGAGACCCGAAAAAAGTTGACCCTAAAGACCTGGAACGCATCCACAATATAATTAGTAAAGCAGCATCAATGCACGTCAAGTTCTATGTATTGGCTTCAATCGGTGACGACCTTTGCAAGACCTACCAGGATGTTTGGAACATGAAAGATGTTACTTTCTTTATGCTCGATGGCGTGGTGAGTAAGACAGCTATGCGCACAGACCCGGGACTTATGTTACTGAATGATGGCACTGTGGTAAACAAGTGGAGTTACCTCGATTATCCTAAAGACATTGTGCTGGATAATGGCAAGCTTGATTGCAAATAATAATTGTAACTAATTCACAGCGCTTCGGTGTTTGTTAACAATTTTATATAGCTTATTGGGGACAGCTGCGGGCACTATAGTTTTCGGCTTTTGAGGAAGTGTTGAAGACTGGTGGGTGCGAACGGTTGGGTAATGATATTAGTGTTGAAGCGCGAATGCCCCCGTATTGTTACCGGCGTTTCGTTCGGTAAAAAATTGATTTAGTGTGCTATTTTTGTCGGTATCTAAAATCAATCCATCAAAGTATCAGTGTTATGATGCGATTCCTGTTGCGCCGGTTTTTATACAGTTTGCTGGTTCTGTGGGGAGTCGTTACACTCGTGTTTTTTCTTTTCAACGTCTTACCTGCCGATCCGGCCCGCTTGCTTATGGGCCAACGCACAGACGCAGCCTCAGTTTCCAATGCCAGAAAGGTGCTCAACCTCGATAAACCCATCGTCACCCGCTATTTTCTTTACCTGAATAACCTATCCCCTCTTTCCTTGCACGATAATTCTGCAGAGCTGGGAGTTGGGTTTTCCGGCATCCCTATTTGTCATTTTTCTGCTCAGCAATCACTTGTTTTAAAGTGGCCCTTCCTCGGCCGTTCTTACCGCACAAACCGAAGCGTGAGTGAAATTCTGGGGGAAGCACTACCCGGCACTATGTTGTTGGCACTGACCGCCATGCTGATCGCAACGGTAGTCGGAATTTTGCTGGGTATTCTTGCTGCGATAAAGAAAGACACGATTTTCGACACCTCTGCAATTGCGCTAAGCGTAGCCGGCATTTCAATGCCCTCGTTTTTTGCGGGACTGCTTATAGCCTTTGTATTTGGCTTCGTTTTGCATCGCTACACCGGCCTTAATATGACAGGCAGTCTTTGGCAATACAACCCTTTTACCGGCAGAACACTGGCGCTTAGAAATTTGATTCTGCCGGCATTTGCGCTTGGTATCCGGCCACTGGCCATTATTACCCAGTTGACCCGCAGTTCAGTGCTGGACACGCTTTCACAGGATTTTATAAGAACAGCTTATGCAAAAGGGCTTTCCAAGTCGAGGGTCATTTTCAAACACGCACTTCCCAATGCACTAAACCCAGTTATTACTGCAATTACTGGTTGGCTGGCAGAACTGCTTGCCGGTTCATTTTTCATTGAATATATATTCGGTTGGAAGGGCGTTGGCAAAATTACAGTTGATGCACTCGATAAATTTGATTTCCCCTTGGTAATGGGCTCTGTACTGCTCACCTCTTTTATCTTCATTGCCGTAAATCTATTTACAGACCTTTTGTACTCCTGGTTAGACCCACGTGTGCGACTGAAGTAACGTTAAAAGCCAAATCTAAACAAAGCCGGTTAAAGCCACACCGCATTAGAAATCACCTGCAAATTGAGCAAAAATTTCTGGGTGATAATAACACGGAATTAACCGCCCGATAAAGTATATAGCTGATTAGGAACGTTGAATACATAAAGTAGACCATATGGCGCAGACATTTTTCTTTTTTTCAAGGCGTAAAATCTGCGAATAGTGCGCTATTTATCCCGCTGAAGGGCGGGATTGCAACGAAGAAAAAATGAAAAAGCACAAGTCAGATGGTATACTTTATTTTTTTATCGTTCCTTAAGTCGTTTTCTGCCTTACCTTTAGTCAAAATTATTTAGGTTTTGGATTTTATAGATTTTGGATTTGATGATGATTTGATGGATGGCATTGATGCGATGGGCTACAAAACAGCTACACCAGTGCAGGAACAAGTTATCCCATCAATTATTGCCGGTAGAGACATCATTGCGGCAGCGCAAACTGGCACCGGAAAAACAGCAGCGTTTTTACTTCCCGTAATTCACAAATTAATTACCCAGCCTCACGATGGCCATAAGATCAACTCCATGATCATTGTGCCGACCCGTGAACTGGCGGTGCAGATAGCTCAGGCAATGGAGGGTATCGCCTACTTTACTTCAGTGAGTTCTATTGCAGTATATGGTGGTGGCAGCGGTACTTTGTTTGCTGCTGAAAGAAAAGCATTAACATCGGGAGTTGATATAGTGATATGCACACCCGGCAGAATGATATCTCACCTTAACATGGGCTATGTGAAG
>CAILMA010000402.1 GCA_903835145.1 uncultured Bacteroidota bacterium | reverse complement strand
CCGGGTAAGTGCCGTGATTCCTGACGTTATTAATAACCTTATGCCCAATGAGCGGACGTACTGGATAGACCTAAGCACTGTATCGGCCGAAACTTTTACGCTACCCATAGACCGGAAAGTGGCAAGTTTAATAGCGGCTGCTTCGAAGCCCTATAGGAAGAGAAGGAGAAAAAAGTAGAAACATTGGTTGTGACGCTACCTGCTAAAGGTTGTCAAGGTATTTTGCGGCACCTTCCTTAAGGTATTGGTTGAGCTGGATGTCGTTTTCCTGTCTTTTGAGTATTTCACGGGCAGGCACATGCTTTATTACTCCATTTTCGCTTATCACAACAATTTCGTTTCTTGCTGCACTTTGCTCGTAAAACCTGCGGTAGGCCAGTTTTAGTCCAAATTCAATCTTAGCTAAAAAATCTCCTTTTTCCGGGTTATGTGCCATACGCCTGTTTTTGGATTATGCCCCAAATTTCGTTGTTTTCGATGATATGAACAAGATTTTTTTGACCACTGGCTATTATATCTAAATTTTCGCGCGAGTTATTGGCAATCACCCATTCGTCGCAAATGGGCACAAACAGGTTAAATAAATTGCTCAATCCTTTGTAGTACCGCCTTACAACTACTTCATCGGGAATGTTATGCCCGCCCTTGGTTACCCGTGTAGCTACCCGGTCCATAGCCATATCAGTGCTTTCAATCCATATGTAAAGGAGAGTAACAGTATAGCCCAGCGCCTTTGCTTTTTTTACCTGACCCACATAGCTGCGGGTAGCGAGTGTGGTTTCTATAGCGAAGTCCTCCCTTTTTTCCATAAGCTCAGCTATACGGTGCAGCATAAGTCGCCCGGCCTCAATTGCGGCCCCTTCCATGTTCCACGGAGATATAACATAGGCTATGTTATCTGCGTTCACAAACTCGCGGCAATGCAGGATAGCTGGTAAAATAGTAAAGCTCGCGGTTGTTTTACCCGCGCCATTACAACCTGCTATGATATAAAAGTTTGGCATTGAGCGGTAAAGTTAAACTGCGTTGCTGAATTATGAGTTATGAATTATGAGTCAGGGACTGCCTGCCCGCATGGCGGGTGAGCTTTTGAGGCTTTAACAGATAAAGATTTTCTGCTGATGTGTGAGATACAAAAAATGGCACCAGCGGAGTGCGGATGCCATTTCTATATTTTTTATGTTTTTGTTACTGGTTATTTGTGATATTAGTTGATGGAAACAAGCTCTACATCGAATATCAACACTGAATTTGGTGGAATAGGACCTGTGCCGCCAGGGCCATAAGCTAAACCTGATGGCAGATACAGCGAAGCGCGGCAGCCCGGGTTAAGCAACTGAACGCCTTCGTCCCAACCCGCAATCACCTGACCTACACCAAGTGTGAATGCGAATGGACGGGTAGAATTGAAGTTATCATCAACGTTAGCATCAAATTTTTTGCCATCAAGGAACTTACCAAGATACTTCATAGAAACGCGCTGACCCTTCTGAGCATTGGCGCCGGTTCCTTTTTTAGTAATAACGTAGTACAAGCCAGATGGTGTTCTTGTAGCCTTAATATTATTTTTAGCAAAATAGGCTTTCAATGTAGCCTCGTCCTTTGCTTTCTGGCCGGCATCCTGTCCAAAACCAACGAAGCTCAGCAGCATAGTGCATAGGATAAATAAGCTCTTGATTACATTCTTCATGTTTTATTGTTTTTATAGTCCAGGATCATTCCCGGTGCGCAGCAAAAGTAAAAATATTTTCAAGACCGCAAACTACTCAATCCATTTTTCTACTATACCTACCGCATTGCATCAGGTGATATTATGCTTGTTTCTCGGCTCTGTACCTTTCATACCATACCGGGAAATACATATTACCAGCTGCCAGCAACAGGCTACTGATAGCAGTCCAGATGACGAATTTTTTATTAACACCTCCCTCCAGTGCATAAAAGATGAAAAAGTTGGCAACAAAATAGAAGGACGCAAGGAAAATGAACCAGAGGACTTTTCGTTTGTTGATGAGCATACCCCGTTGTTTTAGCAGAACAAATGTAATCAATTTACCACACTAAAACCGGAGCCACGGACGGCTGACAAGGGGCGAAAAAGGCCAGGGTATGGACGACAACAGGACGAGCAATGCGATGGTGAACCAAATCGCCATAGTTTTGAATTTTGCCTTGTCGGTGGGTTTGCGCTTTGCAGCGGCTGACCCTATAGTGATAAGTACTATAGCAACAAGCATCATAAGGCTGTGCTCCATACCGAAGAAACGAATCTGCCGGTTGTGCACCGCATCTTTAAAATTGTGCAGGAAGTAGGCAATAACAGGGCTGACAAAGTAAAGCCAGACACCCAGCACAAGCTGAATATGGGCAACCGTGGCTATAGAATGCCTTAAAAAATTACTGCGCGAAGTGAATGGCTTTTTACCCAGCCAGCCGCGGTATCCTGCAATTATGCCAGTGACGAGTGCCAGCAGCACAAACCATCTTACCAGGGAGTGAAGGGCCAACAAATAGGTGTATAACATATAGCAGGATTTTAGATCTTGAACGGGCGAAAAAACGATGGTGCCTGAATTGTGGAATTTAACGCTGCGAAGCTACTGCAACAAAATGCGGGTTTCTAAACTTGGGAAAATACAAGCGTAAAATTTATGTAATTTTAAGGCTGACGAAAATATTAAGGTCGTAAAAAGCCAGCCACAGCCTATGGAAGAAAGCAAAACCGGCAATATCCAGTCCATTCAGTTTCTAAGGGGCATTGCTTCCATAATGGTGCTTTTGGGACACATAAGGTGGCACTTTCTGCCGGCAGAAAGCCTGCAGGGCAAGTTCTGCGGGAATGGGTGGATGGGTGTAGAAATCTTCTTTATCATTTCTGGTTTTATACTGCCCTATGCCATGCACCAAAACGGGTACAACCTGCGGCAAATACATACCTTCTTCCTTAAGCGGCTCGTGCGTATAGAGCCCGCTTACATGATATCTGTGGCGCTGGCCATTGCCTTGTTTTATGTTACCACACTCACATCCTGGTATACCGGCAAGCCACTGGAGCTGCACTGGGGCTACATACTCGGCCACTTTTTGTACATCAATGCCTTTACGGGGAAAATGTGGATCAATGGCGTGTACTGGACACTGGCTGTAGAGTTTGAGTTTTATGTGCTCATAGCGCTTGCCTATATGCTGCTTACCAACCAGCGAAAATGGATAATGTACACCTGTTACCTCGCACTTCTTGCACTGACTTTTGTTGTTACCCCGCTGCGCGATAAACATATCTTATTTTTTCTGCCGTTTTTCCTGCTCGGCGTGGCTACATTTCTTTATAGAACCAACCTCGTGAAAACTGCCGAATTTGCTGCGCTGGTAGTGGTGACGCTTATCATCACTTATATCATCCACGGGGCGGCACTTTGCATAGTGAGCGCGGCAACTGTGGCCACTATAATTTTAGTCAATAAAATTCCGAAGGTGCTCTTGTTCCCCGGAACAGTATCTTTCTCATTATACCTTACGCATAACCTTGTAAGGAAAGTTTTCATGTCGTTCTGCAAGCGCCATATGCAAATGATATACCCGCCGCTTTCACTTCTGTGCCTTGTTGTTTTGTGCCTCGGTTTTGCATATTTGTACTACAGGCTTGTAGAAAAACCATTTATAAACCTGAGTAAACGGATAAAGTACCGTCCGGTCAGGGAGCACACCTAACGCCCACCGGGTTTCGCTAACCTCATATATATGATCAAGTGAATATACCTATCCTGAGTATGGTGGCACCAACGCTTCTGCTGGATCGGGCAATTACTTTGTGACGGTTAATACTTGTGCTTGGGTGTATAGGGAGAAGGTTGTGGTGTGGTAAAGGGAGTAAAACAGCAACGCACCCGGCTGGGGTGCGTTGGCCAAAATTATATCACTAAAGAATGTACTACTTTGTTACTTTTTGCGTTTCGAGGTAGGTGGTCCAGTCGGTCAATTGAGCGCCTTTCATTACGCGTGGGAATTTGTTCATAGCCCCGTACTTGCCGCGCGCTTTAAGGTAGTCGATAAAGGTTTTCCCGGGCAATAACTCCACAAATACTTCAGTGAGTGCAGATGTGCGCTCCACTTCGTAATCATCGTTAAGCTGACAAAGGGTTTGATCGAGTAATGTTTTTACTTCTTCTGCGTTAGCATTCATATCGTCGCAACCAATATACCACCGGTGTGCAAACCTGTTGCCAAGGCTCAACCCCGCCACTGTAAACTCGCGGATGGTGATACCCAGTTTTTTCGACACCATGTCAATAGCCTTGTTCATATTGTCGATAGACAGGTGCTCACCACACATGCTCAGGAACTGCTTGGTGCGCCCTACAATGGCTATCTCATATTCTTTGGCATCGGTGAACCTGATGACATCGCCAATCAGGTACCGCCATGCACCGGAGCAGGTGCTGAGCAGCACTGCATATTCCACGCCTTCTTTTACCTCATGTACCAGCACCGACTGTGGCTTATCTTTCACATTGCCATCATCATCAAAATTATCGGCCGTGAAGGGGATGAACTCGAAGAAAATACCCGCATTCAGAACCAGCTTTATGCCACGTCCGGGCTTAGCCTGAAAGCCGAAAGAGCCCTCCGAGGCCATGTAGGTTTCAATATAAGTAGTGTTTTCTCCCAGCAGCTTTTTAAAACTTTCGCGATAGGGCTCCATAGAAACCCCACCATGTATATAGACTCTCAGGTTGGGCCATATTTCGTGTATGCTTTCTACATTGTAGTGCTTTATCACCCGCTCCAGCACTATCTGCACCCACGCGGGTACGCCACATACGGTGCCTACATCCCAGTTACGGGCATTTTCAACTATCAGCCTAATTCTATCTTCCCACTTTGGGCGTTTTGAGATTTTTTGTCCGGGCTTGTAAAGCAGCGACGATACCCACCGGGGCATATTTTTGGCACTAATGCCGCTCATATCGCCCTCGTAGTATTCACCTTTCTCGAAGAGAGAGGTAGTGCCACCGAGCATGAGCACCCCTTTTTCAAAAACAACAGGAGGTATTTTGTAGTTGGCCATGCTGTAAAGCTGCTTGAAACCAACGTTTTTTATGGACTTGATCATATCCTGCGTTACAGGTATATGTTTACTGGCTGCCTCTGAGGTACCTGAGCTGAGTGCGAAATATTTTACTTTTCCGGGCCAGCTTACGTTTTCCTCCCCTTTTTGGCTTCTGTGCCACCACTGGCGGTACATATCGTCATAAGTATGAACGGGTACCGCTTCTCTAAATGCACTCACCAAATCTATTTTCCGGCTCAGCATATGGGTTGCAAAGCCATAGTTTTTTCCGAAAGCCGTGTATTGTCCCCTGTCAAGCAGTTGACGCAAGGTATATTTTTGATAGGTTTCAGGAGTCGCAACCGGTAAATTAAATTGCTTACGCAGTTTTAAGGAGCGAGCTATCAGATTACCTAATAAAGCCATTGTTACTTTTTACTTGAAAAGTGAAACGGCAAATTTATAAATTCCTGTGTTAATGTTGTGATAAGGATTCAATTTTCATTTTACATATGCATTTTAGTTCCCCACATTTGTAATACTTAAGTTCAACTAACAGTATAATGCAATACATATCGGTAAGCTTATTTGTGTTTTTTATTGCTCTGTTTTGCCTGCCGGCTTATGGACAGCAAGGCGGGATAGACTATACTAAACCCGGTGCACTGCTACCCTACTTCAGGCTGAAAGTGGCGGATACTATCCTGATAACGCCTGCAGATAAAAAAGAAGGCAGACGAAAAAAAGACCAGCCAGAGCCGCTGGTAGCAGTAAAAGCAACCCTTACCGGCGCAGATTTGAATGGTAACACCAACCTGTTTATTATGCTTTTCAGCCCCACCTGCGAGCATTGTGCAGCTGAAACCGGGTTGCTGGAACAACACATTGAACTCTTTAAAAACAATAAACTGGTGCTTGTAACCAACCCACGCATGCAGGCCGACTTACCGGAATTCATAAAAAAACAGCATACGCTCGACTATCCCCAACTAACCGTGGGTTACGACGACAGTGAATACATAAAGGAAACATTCATTTATGAAACCCTGCCGCAGATAAATATCTACAGCAAGGAGCGGAAGCTGCTCAAAACCTATACCGGCGATATACCAATAGACAGCCTGAGGGCGTATCTTTATTGAATGGAGCCTAAAGTGGAGTATGTTTTTCACTATTGCAGGTGAGTCATGAAATGTATAATTCCTGTTTTACCTTTTTATTTAGTTGGTTTTTCCTACATTAGCGCATTATGTCATCTAAGATAGTTACCGCCGTATTGTTACTTGCCGCGCTACATACATCGGCCCAGCAAACAGACCCAAAAACGAAGGCTGAACCTCCGAAGCCAAAGATTGATTACCATGAGGCAGGAGCACCTATGCCCACGATGAAGCTGGTTTCGTTTGATACACTGGAGCAGGTATATGAAGGCCACGACCTGAAAAAAGCGAAGAAAAAATATACCAAAAAATACGGTTATGCGCCCGCGACCAAAATTTATGACAACGATGACATAAAGAGCGATGCACCTGTATTTGTGATGATGTTTAACCCCACCTGCGGCCATTGCGAAGAGCAGACCGACAGAATAGAAAAAAGCATTGCCCGGTTTAAGGGCTCCCAATTTGTGATGCTCACCTACCCTAACAACAAGCAATATATGCCTGACTTTATACGGAACCACAAAGTGAAGAACTTTGCCCCGCAGGTAATTATTGGTGTTGACAGTGCCAGCTTCATAAGTGAAACGTTCCTATATGGTGCACTACCACAAATAAGTGTGTACTCCAAAGAACACAAACTGCTGAAATCGTATAATGGCGAGATAGTAATAGACAGCCTCGTGAAATACCTGGAACCTTAGTTCACCAGTTTTATTTTACCCCGGTGGTAAACACACGGCTTTCCTAATTTGATACAGATGCGCAATACCTTACTTACTTCAATTTTTGTGCTGGCTGCCGGCGTTGCCGCAGCGCAAAGCAAGGCAATTGCGCAAACACCCGCACCACCGGCAAAAGAAGAAAAAAATACATACCAGCTAACGGGGGCACCCCTGCCGCCCCTCAAACTGGTGACTTTTGACACGCTTGCCAAAAAGCTAACGGGTCGCGAACTCAAGAAAGCCAATAAAAAGAACCGGCAAAGGTGGGGTTACGAACCGGTGACCAACATAATTACTGAGCAAGACCTGAGTGCGAAGCACAACACCTTCCTGATGATCTTTAACCCCAACTGCGGGCACTGCGAAGACCAGACGGAATACCTGGAAAAGAATATAGACCAACTGAAAGACACAAGGGTAATACTTGTGGGCAACAAGTTGGTGGTGCAATACATGGGCGACTTCATTAAGAACCTGAAACTGAATGACTACAGCCCTACCCTCTCAATAGCTATAGATAGTGCTGACTATATCAATCAAACCTTCTTGTACAGTGCACTACCTCAGATTAATATTTACTCCCCGGAGCACAAGCTACTCAAAGTGTTTAGCGGAGGTGCCATGATGGATAGCCTGGCTGCATACGTAAAATAAACTTAGAAGAAAACCGAACAGGGACCATGTAGCTGTTGGTGAGCCTGTCAGGGCTTCGCTACATTAAAAACACCCTGCGTTACACTGATCGTATCAGCCTGAAAATTGAAGGTACCGATAATCGCATAGTTGCTATCCGAGGTTACCGTTATTTGGCCAGATGTGGCGAAATGGCGCTGGCTGCCCACGTAGTAAGTTACCGTAACGAGCGAGGGATCAATTATATAGGTGCGTGCACCTATGTAATTAGTAATAAAGAACGCCATGGAAGTTGGTGTGTCTTTTACTTTATTCGTTGCGGTGATGTAGAGGTTGGTCTTGGCGGAATCAGAAGGATAAAAAACAGTGTAACCAAAAACAGAGTCGGTTTGCCAGGCCTGACCATTGATAAGAGCACTCATGGACACAAGTGTATCAAGGCGGTTATTCTGCTGTACACTGGGAGAATCCAACGGATCAGATTTCTTTTTACAGGCTACCTGCGTGAGCGTGAACAATAAAATAATAGCAAAAATGTATTTCATATGCCTTGTATGCTTAAAGCTAACGGCAAACGGCGGAATATATTGTAAAAAGGGCTGCATCAAATTTCAAAATTGCACCTAAGCAACCTTGACCGTAGCAAAATAAAACAATAAGGAGCTATATCAGAATTAGTAATTCCACGGATTACCAACTGTGAAAGTACCATTGGTAATGTTGATACCGGACGCAGTAGTGAAGTTAAAATAACCATCGATAGTGCTGGACAAAACATCTTTTACTGATACAATGCCGCCCGTAGCCAGCTCAGTAACGCCACCATGCATATAAGTGCCGAATGCCTGACCCTGTACTATAGAGAATGTACCTTCCTTACCCTTGAAACTGGTAATGCTTAAAGCAAGTTTATCGCCTGTAGTATTGTCATAGCCAGTAATGATAAGGGTTGTAGCGGAGTCGTTAAGCTGTGGTTTTACAGTTGCAGGCTGCACAGAAATGGCATTGAAAGTGGTGGTACCCACGGTTGCTACCATAGAAGGAGTTATTGTGCGATCGGTACCATTTTTAATACAACCAGAGAACAATCCAACACTGCTAATGAGCAAAACAATATATAAAACGCCTTTTTTCATACCTGATATTTGCGCTAAGATAATGCAAAATTCAAAATAGCCAAAAACTATAACGTAACTGTAATATGAAATGCCGGGCCTCAGAGCCCTTGAATTAAAAAATCCTATGAAAATCTGCCAGTTTAGGGGAGGATTTTCATAGGACTACAAACATAAATAAGGGTAAAAGCACTGCGGTAAGCAAAACGCTTGTGGGTAAAACACGATATTTAGGCCTGACATAAAACCTAAAACGACAGCAACTTATCTACCGCGTCGCCGAGTCTTTTTGATGCAAGGAAATTCTGCTCCAACTCTATTGCAAATGGCACTGGAGTATCGAGGCTTGCACAGCGGATAACCGGAGCATCGAGGTGTTCAAAGCAGTTTTCAGCAATCCATGCAGCAATTTCACCACCAAGTCCACCGGTAAGCGTGTCTTCATGCAGGAGTAAAACCTTACCTGTGCGCTGCACAGCACCCCTTATCGCTTCATAGTCCAGCGGCAACAGCGTGCGCAAATCAAGAATGTCAAAAGAAACTTCCGAATGTTTTGCGGCATAGTCGGTAGCCCAGTGCACACCCATACCGTAGGTTATAATGCTGATTTCAGTACCCTCTTGCACTTGTCGCGCCTTACCTATCTCTATGGTATAATAGCCATCAGGCACCGCACTGGTTATGCTTCGGTACAGGCCTTTATGTTCAAAGAACATAACCGGATTAGGGTCTTCGAAAGCAGCGATGAGCAAGCCTTTAGCATCTTCCGGAGTTGAGGGGTAAACAACCTTGAGACCGGGGGTATGCGTAAACCAGGCTTCATTGCTTTGAGAGTGAAAAGGGCCCGCGCCTACGCCGGCACCAGTGGGCATGCGTATCACCACATCGGCATTCTGGCCCCAGCGGTAATGAATTTTAGCAAGGTTATTGATAATCTGGTTAAAGCCCACCGTAACGAAATCGGCAAACTGCATTTCCATCATGGCCTTGAAGCCCTTCATGGAGAGGCCGAGCGCGGTACCCACTATTGCACTTTCGCACAAAGGCGTATTCCTCACCCTTTCAGCACCAAAGGTCTGCAGGAGACCCTCAGTTACCTTAAAAGCACCACCATAGCCGGCTATATCCTGCCCCATGAGCACAAGATTAGGCCAGCGTTCCATGCTTAACTTTATACCTTCACTTATAGCTTGTATAAATTTCTTCTCTGTCGTGTTTTGGTTATTTACCGGCGAAGGGGAGTTGTGATTTACCGCATACACATCAGCTACTTCCTCCTGTGTATCTGGAGTAACTGCTGGAGCTGCAAAGCCTTCGGCAACGCCGTCTTCTATTTCATGCTGTATGCCTGCGCGTATTTCTTCAATTTTCGCATCGTTGAGCAGACCTTCGTTTCTAAGGAATGCTTCGTAGTTGGCGACCGGGTCTTTCTTACCCCAGAGTTCAAATAACTCCTTTGGTACGTACTTAACACCGCTGGCTTCTTCGTGGCCCCTCATCCTAAAGGTCATACACTCCACCAATATTGGCTTTTGCTCCTCAATGCAGTACTTGCGGGCTTCTTCTATGCTCCTGTAAACTTCAAGTATATTGTTGCCGTCTATGGTAATGCCCTTCATGCCATAACCAATTGCCTTATCGGCTATCTGCTTACAGATGAATTGCTCGCTCGATGGGGTACTTAGACCATAACCATTGTTTTCGATAACAAAAATAACCGGTAGTCCCCACACGGCAGCCACGTTAAGTGCTTCGTGAAAGTCACCCTCGCTGGTACCACCGTCGCCACTGAAAGCGAGTGCTACCTTCTCTTCTTTACGCAGCTTGTGAGCGAGCGCAACGCCGTCAGCAATCGCCAATTGGGGTCCAAGGTGCGATATCATACCACAGATGTGGTACTCGTTGGCACCAAAGTGAAAAGACCGCTCGCGGCCCTTGCTAAACCCGTCTTTCTTGCCCTGCCATTGCTTGAAGAGCTTTCCAAAAGGCATCTTCCGTACCGTAAAAACCCCGAGATTTCGGTGCAGTGGCATCACGTATTCATCAGCATCGAGCGCAAGCGTAGCCCCAACAGCTATCGCTTCCTGCCCTATTCCACTGAACCATTTACTCACTTTGCCCTGCCTGAGCAACAACAACATCTTTTCCTCAATCATCCGCGGGCGGAGCAGCTCGGTATAAATACTGATAAGTTGGCTGTCGGAAAAACCGGTCTTATCGAATTGCATAGTTTTTTTGCGTAAAAATAGCTTTTATAATTAGTTTGTCGGCTACCATGACCGAAAAGTGATCGCTGTTGTGTGAAGCAACACAAACATTACATATATTTATACTAATATTAGAGCTGTTTTTATTGATGATTAATTTTTGGGTTTGGTGTTGTTACGAATATCCGGTACCATAACTTTACCTCATAAAAAGCACAACCTATGAAATATAACTATTTTGGACACACAGGGCTGGTAGTATCAGAGCTGTGTTTTGGCACAATGACATTTGGAGGTGAGGGCTATTGGAAAGCGATAGGCGCGCTGGATCAGGATGCGGCTACAAGTCTTGTGAAAACATCAATAGACGCCGGCATCAATTTCTTTGATACGGCAAATGTTTATTCCTACGGCCAGTCCGAGACGCTGCTGGGCGAGGCTGTAAAAACAATAGGTATAGACCGCAATGAGCTGGTGATAGCAACCAAAGTAAGGGGCAGAATGGGTGAGGGACAAAACAATGTAGGGCTAAGCAGGGCACACATTTTCAGCAGTGTTGATGCCAGCCTCAAACGGCTTGGTATGGACCACATAGATATACTTTATGTGCATGGCGTAGACCCATTTACACCCGTGGAAGCAATAGTTCGTTCACTCAATGATATTGTAAATACTGGTAAGGTGCGCTATGTATCGGTTTGTAACTGGCCAGCGTGGATGGTCATGCAGGCCATAGGGATAGCAGCAAAAAACGGATGGCACCAGTTTGAAGGGATGCAATATTTCTATAGTCTTGCTGGCCGGGATATTGAGCGGGAAATCATACCCCTTGCGCTGGACCAGAAACTGGCAGTAATGCCATGGAGCCCGCTTGCAGGCGGCTTTATGAGCGGCAAGTATACCCGTAAAAATGAAAAGGCAGGAGACAGCCGCAGAGACAATTTTGACTTCCCGCCAGTTGATAAGGAAAAGGCCTATGATATTATTGAAGCACTTGAGCTTATCGCCGATATTCACAGTGCTACTGTTGCGCAAGTTGCACTGGCATGGGTAAGGCAAAAAGCAGGCGTAACCAGCACAATATTAGGTGCCAAAAATGTAAATCAGCTGGTGGATAATATCAACTCAACAAAAATTCACCTCACTGAAAATGAAATGAAAAACCTCGATGACATCAGCGCATTGAGAAAAGAATACCCGGGCTGGATGGTGGAACGCCAAAGTGGTGACAGGATGCTGAACACAGCACCACAGCCCATTGTAGCTGTGCAAAACAAATAAGAACAATGAGCTTTAGGCCCCGATTAAGGGGCCTTTTTTTTATGCGCGTAATGTGAAGACCGAAAAGAAATTTTTGGTGGGTAATTGGAATTTTATATTTTTGCTAAATACTTGATTACTCAACAATAACGCAAATATAAAAATGGAAAAAATTAGCTCCTCACTGAAATTAATTCTGAGTCTTACCAAGGCGCAGGCAATGCTCAACCGGAAATTCGATGGTCAGCTGTCGGTACACGGACTTGGCTTTAATGACTTTGTAATTCTGAATTACCTTATGCAGGCGCCTGATAACAAAATGCGGCGGATAGACCTTGCTGATAAGGCCGGATTAACAGCATCTGGCATTACCAGAATGCTGCTTCCTTTGGAAAAAACAGGGCTCATTGGGCGCGAAAGCAACGAGCACGATGCCCGTATAAGCTACGTGGTACTCACAACCGCAGGCAGAAGACATTTTAAAGAGGCGCTGAAAACAGCTGAATACCTGACAGCAGAAGTGCTACCGGATTCAAAAACTAAAAAAACAGATGCCCTGACCGAATTGGTGCAAGAAATGACCGGACGATTGTAACAAAACCAGCGCATCACAAAAATGCCCGTGCAGATTCACAGGTGCATCTCAAACTATTTATTAGTTTTGTTCCTATCTTTTAAAACCTCTTTTTTAATGAATCTATTTAAAACGGGCTTTTTAGCTCTGGGTTTACTTGCAGCAAGCACAGCAAGTGTTTTGGCCCAACATGGATGGAAGGATGCAACGGCTGGTGGTTACAAATACAGGTACGTGACCAACGACCCGATGCAAACGCGATTTTATACACTTGCCAACGGCATGACTGTGATACTAAGCCCCACTGACAAGGAGCCAAGGATGCATGTATTTATAGCCACAAAGGCAGGAAGTAAAACCGACCCGGCTGACCACACCGGCCTTGCCCACTACCTCGAGCATATGATGTTTAAGGGTACCACCAACTACGGCTCGCTGGACTGGGCAAAAGAAAAGCCTTACCTTGATAAAATAGATGCGCTTTATGAAGAGTATAACCATACAAAGGATGAAGGCAAACGAAAGGAAATATACCACCGTATAGACTCGGTGTCTGGCGCAGCATCAAAGTGGGCTATAGCCAATGAGTATGATAAACTCATGAGCAACATGGGGGCTACCGGCACGAATGCCTTTACCTCTTTTGAGCAGACGGTATATACTGAAGATATACCCGCCAACTCGGTAGATAAGTTTCTGAAAGTGCAATACGAGCGCTTTCACAACCCAGTATTCCGTATTTTCCATACTGAACTTGAAGCGGTGTACGAAGAAAAAAACAGAACGCTGGATAATGATGGCAGAAAAGTTTCTGAAACGATGCTGGCCTGCCTTTTCAAGAACCACAACTATGGTAAACAAACAACCATAGGTACTGTGGAGCACCTCAAAAACCCATCGCTCCTGGAGATTAAGAAGTACTTCAAAACCTATTATGTGCCTAACAACATGGGTATAATAATAGCGGGTGACTTTAACCCCGATGTGATGATAAAGAAAGTGGACAACTACTTTAGTAAGCTGGAATCGAAACCAGTACCTAAGTATACATTTAAACCTGAAGAAGCTATAAAAGCACCCATTGAAAAAGAAATACTGGGGCCAGATGCGGAATTCGTGGCTATAGGATACAGGATGCCGGGCGTTCATTCGAAAGACGCATTGCTTGCTGATATTACAGGGCAGATCTTAACCAACGGCAAAGCAGGCCTCATGGACCTGAACCTGGTGAAGAAACAAAAGCTGCTGCGCGCAACGGCAGGCACTGAAACGCTTATAGACTACGGCTACCTGGAACTGCATGGTAACCCAACCATGGGTCAGAGCCTTGAAGACGTAAAAAAACTGATGCTGGGTGAAATAGATAACTTGAAGAACGGAAACTTTGACGACGATCTGGTGGTATCTATCATCAACAACCAGAAAAAAGCGATGATGAAGCAGCAGGAGAAATACAGCACCCGTGCTTATGCCCTAATGAATGCTTTCACGTCAGAAGAAGATTGGCTTGAAGACGTGGACTATCTGGAGCGCCTGAGTAAGCTCACCAAAAAAGACATCACTGATTTCGCCAAAAAATACCTTGGTGAAAATTATGTGGTAGTGTACAAGCGCAAGGGCGAAGACAAGAGTGTGGTAAAGGTAGCGAAGCCTCCAATAACGCCTGTAGAGACCAATTCCGGGAAGCAATCAGCATTTGTTAAGGACGTAAATAACATGAGCGTGTCGCCAATAGCACCAGTTTTTATTGATTATAATAAAGACATGCAAAAAGGCAACCTTGGCCCGGCTGAAGTGCTTTATGTGCACAACGAT
>CAILMA010000401.1 GCA_903835145.1 uncultured Bacteroidota bacterium | reverse complement strand
GTTTACAACTGCCAAGGAGGCAGAATCCAAAAAGAATAGCGAGCAATCGGAACATGACGACAAAACTACGAAAATATTGGGTTGGGCTTATGCAGCTCTGCTTTATTGTTTTTGGTGCGATAAACAACACGATTTCAACGCCGAAATTTGATTTGCGACTAAAAATTGTGCTGAAACATGGTACTATTATTGCAGGTTAAATTGTTAAATTGTCAGGACTGTTTTTTCATAGATAATAGTTAAGTATTTCTCACATTAATTTCCTACCTTTGCACCTCGAAATTGAAATTTTAGCTTTTTAACTATACAAAAATGGCAGACTTACGCTTACAGCGCAACTTTGGTATTGCCGCACACATTGATGCGGGTAAGACCACGATGACAGAACGTATCCTTTACTACACCGGTGTTAACCACAAGATCGGTGAGGTGCATGAAGGTGCAGCAACAATGGACTGGATGGCTCAGGAACAGGAGCGTGGTATCACAATTACCTCCGCGGCTACTACCTGCTTTTGGAACTTCCCTACCACTCAGGGAAAGGCTTTACCAGAGTCTAAAAAATACAAATTTAACATCATCGATACTCCGGGTCACGTGGACTTCACTATTGAGGTTGAGCGTTCTTTGCGTGTGCTTGATGGTCTTGTTGCATTGTTCTCTGCGGTTGATGGTGTTGAGCCTCAGTCAGAAACAGTATGGCGCCAGGCTAACCGTTATCGTGTACCGAGAATAGGTTTCGTTAACAAAATGGATCGCGTTGGTGCTGACTTCCTTATGGTGGTTCAGCAGGTTAAAGACATGCTCGGTGCTAAGTCTGTGCCACTGCAGTTGCCAATCGGTGCTGAAGATAATTTTAAAGGTATTGTGGATCTTATTACCATGGAAGCCATCATTTGGGATGACGCTACCCAGGGTATGACTTACAAAGTGACTCCAATTCCTGAAGATATGAAAGAAGACGTTGATTTTTGGCGTGCTCACCTCGTTGAGGCAGTTGCTGAATACGACGATAAACTTCTTGAAAAATTCTTTGAAGATCCAAACAGCATTTCTGTTGACGAAATTCATATTGCCGTTCGTAAAGCTTGTATCGATTTAAGTATCGTACCTATGCTTTGTGGTTCTGCATATAAAAATAAAGGCGTGCAGGTAGCACTTGATGCGGTTATCCGTTATCTGCCAAGCCCAATGGATATCGAAGCTATTAAGGGTACTAACCCTGATACCGGCGAAGAAATTGAGCGTCACCCTGATGCAAAAGAGCCTTTTGCAGCTCTTGCATTTAAAATCATGACTGATCCTTTCGTTGGTCGTCTGGCGTTCTTCCGGTGCTATTCTGGTCACCTCGATGCAGGTTCTTACGTTCTTAACGTACGTTCAGGTAAAAACGAGCGTATCAGCCGTATTATGCAGATGCACGCTAACAAGCAAAACCCTATCGACTTCATTGAAGCGGGCGATATCGGAGCTGCTGTTGGTTTTAAAGAAATCAAGACTGGTGATACCCTTTGCGATGAAAAGCACCCAATCATGTTGGAAAACATGTTCATACCTGAGCCGGTAATCTCTATATCTGTAGAGCCAAAAACTCAGGCAGATGCTGATAAAATGGGTATGGCTATTGCTAAACTTGTGGAAGAAGATCCTACATTGCGCGTAAAAACAGATGAAGACACCGGTCAGACTATCCTGAGTGGAATGGGTGAGTTACACCTTGAAATCATCGTTGACCGTATGCGTCGTGAGTTCAAAGTAGAGATCAACCAGGGTGCACCAATGGTGGCTTACAAAGAAGCCTTCACTTTACAGATTGAGCATCGTGAAATCTATAAAAAACAGACTGGTGGTCGCGGTAAATTCGCTGACATCCAGTTTGAAATCGGACCAGCTGATGAGGAGTTCCTCAAAGAAGGTAAGGGCCGTTTCCAGTTCATCAATGAAATCTTCGGTGGTTCTATCCCTCGTGAGTTCATCCCTGCTATTCAGAAAGGTTTCGAAGCCTCTATGACTAACGGTCCTTTGGCTGGTTTCCCTGTAGAAAGTATGAGAGTTCGTATTTTCGACGGTTCTTTCCACCAGGTGGATAGTGACTCAATGTCTTTTGAACTTTGCGCTAAATCTGGTTTCCGTGAAGCTGGTAAAAAAGCAAAAACCGTTATCCTTGAGCCAATCATGAAAGTGGAAGTTACCACGCCTGATCAGTACATGGGTGATGTAACAGGTGACCTTAACCGCCGTCGCGCTATGCTCGAAGGTATGGATAGCCGCAACAACCTTCAGGTAATAAGAGCAAAAGTGCCGCTGAGCGAAATGTTCGGTTACGTAACTCAGCTTCGTTCATTGTCTTCAGGTCGCGCTACTTCAGTTATGGAGTTCAGCCATTATAGTGCTGCGCCACGTAACATCGAAGAAGAAGTTGTTGCTAAAATCAAAGGCAAGGCTCACGCTTAATTATTCATAGTCTGCTGCCAGTCAGCAATACATACAAAAAAACCTTCCTGTTTCAGGAAGGTTTTTTTATGGTCAGGCAAAAAATAGTTAAGAAAATTGATGCTGTTCCCAATTGGTGAAAGACACAATCTTCCAGGATGATTGCGTTTGCACCTCAGGAAATGGCGTTACGGTTTATCTGCAGTATACAGGCTGGTAATTCCAAAGGTAAGGGGTCTTGCCGTTGCATTTTTGAAACCGCACTTAGTGAGAATAGCAACAAAATCTTTTCCCTGAGGGAAGGCCTGTACCGACTCTGGCAGGTAGGTGTAAGCCCGGCTGTGCTTAGAAACAAGCCTGCCCATTATAGGCAAAACGAATTTGAAGTAGAAGCCAAAAAGTTGTTTTACCGGGAAGTGCTCCGGTTTCGAAAACTCAAGTATCACTACTTTACCTCCGGATCTCATTACCCGGCACATTTCTTTCAGGCCCGCTTCAAGGTGTTCAAAATTTCGGACCCCATATGCGCAGGTAACAACATCAAAATTTCCGGTGGCAAAGGGTAGGGCAGCGCTATCCGCTGTTTGTAAAGTTATTATATTGGTCAGGTTCTTATCAGCTATTTTCTTGCGTCCTACTTCAAGCATTTGGTCGGCAATGTCTATACCCATTATGTGTTGGGGATTCAATCCGGCCGCGGCTATAGCAAGGTCTGCGGTACCAGTAGCCACATCTAAAATCTTCTGTGGTTTTATGCTTCCGGCTATAGCTATTGCTTTCTTGCGCCATCCTTTATCTATCCCCATCGAAAGCAAATGGTTCAGAAAATCATACTTGCCGGCAATATTATTAAACATTTCGGCTACCTGGTCTTTCTTATTTAAATTTGATGCCGCATCAGGCACTATCTTTGCCGCGGGGTTAATATCATTGAGCGATGTTTGCATTGCTGCAAAAGTACAACCAAAATAAACATGGAAATAAATACAGCAAAATACATAATCAGTAACGTGGACGTAAAAGCGTGTCCGAAACCTGATAAACCCGAATACGCATTCATTGGCCGGTCCAATGTTGGCAAATCATCCCTTATAAACATGCTCACCCGCAATGCCAAGCTTGCTAAAACGTCAGGAACGCCCGGTAAAACACAGCTTATTAACCACTTTTTGGTGAACAATGATTTTTATATCGTCGATTTGCCCGGTTATGGTTTTGCAAAACGAAGCCTGACCCAAAGGGCAAGCTGGAGTAAAATGATTGAGTCTTACCTGAAAGAGCGAACCAACCTCGTTACAGTTTTTGTGCTTATCGATAGCCGCCACGAACCACAAAATCTTGATCTTGCCTTCCTCCGCAAACTTGGCGAATGGGGTGTACCATTTAATATTGCATTTACAAAGGCCGATAAAAGCACGCAGCGCGATGCCGCAAAAAATGCAAAACATTTTATTGAGGCGATGAAGAAGGAATGGGAATACATACCACGTTCGTTCATGACAAGTGCTGAGAAGTTTTTAGGGCGGAAAGAGATATTGACGTATCTGGGCGAAATGAATGCGGAATGGAAACCGGTGGAGTTGGAGGGTAAGTAACCCGTTGCTTTTGGGAAAACATAAAATGATTGTCCGTAAATGTACCCAATATTTTGTATCTTCGTGGTATGAAATTCAGT
>CAILMA010000400.1 GCA_903835145.1 uncultured Bacteroidota bacterium | reverse complement strand
CGTGTAAGAAAACTTATATTAAATAGAAGTAGTTGAATCAACCATTATTACTTACTATTTAACATAAATTTTCCCACACATAGGCTGAGGAAAAGAAACAAATATTTCAAGTTGAAAAGGCTGAGCAAAGCTCTAAAAGGAAAGCCGTTCGATACGGCTATATCAAATTATCCTATGTTCTGTTTTCGTAATGATTATGTGTTTACCATCAATTTGCAAATCTGCAAATCATGGGCGAAGCATTTATCCATTGTTTTTTCGGTTCAATACCTCTGATATTAGCATGTATATTATTATGCCTGCGACTATCCCGTAAAGGAAAACAGAAAGAGACGTTAGTACACTTAAATCCAGATTTGAAACGTGATGCTTTATTATCTCTAAAAGATAATAAATGGCTGCTACCGTCGTCCCGATTGCCAAAATCCAAGTCAGTCGAACCATATTGGACTCATACGCCCTTTGGCGCTTTTCTACGTTACCCACCCGAATATTTTCGGCATTCTTAGTTCTTTCAAGCTCCGAATATCCTCCATTCTTGCTAAATATCTTTCCTTTAAAAGAAATAGAATATATTTTATCCCATTCGCGTTCTTTGTTTTCAATAAGATATCCGTCTATAGTTAGTTGTTCTAATATTTCAGGCAAGTCTATAATAAAATCAACGCTGTTCAATTTAGGGAAGTAGTATTTTATTATATATTCACCTATTTCATATGTGCGTAACCTTATCCTGCCTTTTACGGCCGATTCTTTCCAATCAAACGGTTCCATCGAAAACCAATTAAGAATAGCATCTAAAACGCTATTTGGAGAAATACCATTTTTGCCATTTAATATTAAGCTAACTACCCCGTCCCTTTGTGCAATATAGTTAGCATATTCCGTGCATCTTGGCTCAGCTACATAGCATTTAATTTCTTCTTTTGTTTCTTCGTCAATACGCGAGAACCAGTGCAAATGCTGATTACTACAAAGTTCGTCTATCAGCGCAACTAACCCCCAGTCACCTGAAGGGGTAATTAATTCCGGGTATAAATCTTTCATTTTTTCATCGATAAAAGCGTTTGTGCATATTCGATTCTCAGAAAAATTATTGTCCGCAAACCATTTTATTAATGCTTCATACTTTCCTCTATTTGTCATTCTGCAATATAATCAAAATGAATCTGCTGCAAAAGTTGGTCGGATTAAAACGATGCTTCATAAGGCTACGCTGCCACCCTGCGGGGCTAAGGAAGAAATACTTTGATGCCTAAAATACATTTACAAAAATCCCCTAACTTCACATCATAAATCGCTTAGAAACATGAAAGCTATAGCTACACTATCCATTTTGGCACTTGCATTTTGTTTTGGCTGCAGCTCAAAAGGTAAACTTATTGGCAGTGGGGAAGGTGCCGTTATGTGTCTTTGCAAAAAAGATACCAGCACCCAAAACTTCGCCCTCGGGTTGCTTTCCCCACCCCATAAATTGACTGATTATCAGGATACCTGCAGCAAGCTGGCGCGCCAAATAGGTTATGACACTGGTATTGTTGCTTATTTGGCACCGTAAGTTATAATCCGCATAAGCTTATGCGGATTACTTGAATTTTGTTCAGAGGTAATCTTAAAGCCAAAACGTCGTAGCGAACTTGGAAGGTATTTGTTGAATTTCCTACCTTTGAATTCAGGTACGGAACTTGTATTAAACCAAAAGTATTTTAAATGGGTTTTTTCGATTTTAAAATAATGGAGAGACGATCGGATCACGATCAGTTAAATATCAACTTATCTAAGAAAAAGACAAGTGGGCATGTAACCGGTTTTACATTTATAGATAAAGAAACCAAACAATACATTATTTACCTTCCTTCATTTGAAATTTCAGCTTACGGTGAAACCGAACTAAAAGCATCAACGATGCTCAAAGCAGAAATGGATAGTTTTTTCGAGCATATCACTTCCCTGTCTTTCGCCCAACTTCAACATGAAATGACTAAGATGGGTTGGGAAAAAGGGATTTTCAATAAACAGTTTTCTAAAGGCAATGTAGATATCGATAGCGCATTGAAAAATTTCAGCATCGAAGGAGAAATTAAACGTATAACATTGCAAGCGGCATAATATGGGTAATTTCAGACCCTTACCGCTAAAATGCTGGGAGGCTTTTCTTACTTTTCATGGTTTTGTTCAAAATAGAATTTCCTCGAGCCATCATCAATGGACCAAACGCGGAAAAAGGACCATACCTGTTTGGGGTGATGAAAAACAAGTGCCTGCTTTTCACCTGAAAACTGGTTGTGCCACCATTGGAACAACACTTGTGGAACTATATGCCTGGGCTGATGAACATTGCTAATCTCCCCTACCCTTGCTTCAATTTATAAACATGTACCGTCCAGGCATGGCCCTGTCCGTTGATAACCTTTGTTTTATCCTGTAGATCGAGCAATTCGTTTATGGGGTTCCAGAGCGAGGTTTGTTCCTTGCCGTGCTTATCTACTATACTAAAAATGAACACTCCACCGGGGGCAAGGGTTTTAAACAGTGCCTTGATAGCCGCTATGGGGTCGCTGAGGTAGTAAATACTTTCGTTATAAATAATGGCGTCAAACTCACCTTCAATGTTTAGTTTATTGAGGTCGCCGACTGCAAACCGGGTGCGGGCGTCTTCCTGCTGGCGTGCTTTTTCTATAGCTACTGCACTAAAATCTATACCCGTGTAGGAGGCATAGTTGGTGTTTGCAAACCGCTCCTGCAATACCCCGGCACCACAACCCAAATCGAGAATGCGGGCCCCGGGGCAAAACATACCGGTATAACCCACTATAATACTGTACCTGCCCGACTCCCCCGGCGCGGCAAGCCCATCCCATACCCCACCGGCAAACTGCTGGTCGAATTTGTATTGCTGCGAGGTTTTCCGCCTGATGAACGACCACAAACGGGCCGCAATGGTTTTTTGGGGGGCTGCCACTAATAGTTATTTATAAAAATTCTCAGTTCCAACTGCTCACTACTTAGCCAGTGCTGTCTTAAACTCTGACGTAAAATGAAATTCTATAGCAGGATTATTCTGGCGCTCGGTATTCAGGAACCACTCGCTCTGTGCAAGGTAAACCAGGTTGCCGTCCTTGTCTTCCATTATATTATTTTGCTTAAACCGCACAAAATCATCTATCGCTTTTTTGTCGCCGGTTATCCAGCAGGCCTTGTAAAACGAAAGCGGAGTAAAGGAACACGAAGCGCCATACTCCTGCAGCAGGCGGTACTGTATCACCTCAAATTGCAGCTCACCCACGCAACCAATTATTTTGCGGTGGCCACCGTGCTGGGTAAAGAGCTGTGCAACACCTTCATCGGTAAGCTGCATAACACCCTTCTCTAACTGCTTGGTTTTCATTGGGTCTTTGTTCACCAGCTCTTTAAATATCTCTGGTGAAAATACCGGTATACCGGTAAACTGCATTACCTCACCTTCAGTAAGTGTATCGCCAATCTTAAAGTTACCCGTATCAAACAAACCCACTACATCGCCGGGGAAAGCCTCCTCAATAATATCTTTTTCGCGGGCCATGAAGGAGTATGGGTTGCTGAACCGCACATCCTTGCCCAGCCTGCAATGTTTGTAATAAGTATTGCGGGAAAACCTGCCGGAGCACACCCTCAAGAATGCAATTCTATCCCTGTGGCGGGGATCGAGATTAGCGTGAATTTTAAATATAAATCCGGTAAATTTTTCTTCCTCCGGTGCCACGTGCCTTTTATCGGTATCCCTGCCCTGCGGCGTTGGTGCTATTTGTATGAAGGTATCAAGCAGTTCCTTTACACCAAAGTTATTAACGGCACTACCAAAAAACACTGGTGCTATTTTCCCTTCAAGGTAGGCGTT
>CAILMA010000399.1 GCA_903835145.1 uncultured Bacteroidota bacterium | reverse complement strand
CTTTACAAGCAGATTCGTCGTTGTACTTATCGTAAAATGTACTGAATTTCATACCACGAAGATACAAAATATTGGGTACATTTACGGACAATCATTAAGAATTAAAATATAAACGGGCACGAAATACATGTAAAATATGCAGCTGGCCGCAAGAAGGTGAATCCACCTATACCTGTGTGGCAGGTAGAAGTAGAGGAGGGTTGCTATAGGGAAGAAAAGAAGATATTCAAAGGAATTGAATAACATTGTTAGCGAATAATTCTGTGCCGAAATTAATATCTTTTTAAACTTTTTTTACGTTTGACAACAATGATATAATATTAAAATTATATTCATTTGCTAACAGCTGATTAGTAAGTTTTTATAAAAGCAAAAACGAATCTTCTTTCAACGCAATGCAAAGGAGCACTAACTCTATAAAACAAATTGCCAAGCGATGGCTCTGGGTTATTTTTGGTATGAGTATTTCGCTGAGTTGTTGATCTTTGCACCTGTTTATAAATAAAATTTTTTTGCTTTTCTAAAAAAAGTGTTAATTTGTGCAGTTAAAATAAACTATATTAGTATTATGAGGTACTTCAACTCAATCAAGACTCTGGCTATTGCCTCTATTCTGGGTGTATCAGGGGGCGCAAGCGCGCAGCAACTTTCTCACCCATTAAGCTTCGGTGTAACCGCAGGTGGTACTGCTGCAACGAACTGGTATGCCAACTATGTTGGTATTCGTTTTCAGGTTGCCTCGCCGGCAAGTATTGCGGGTGATAAAGGATTTACAACACCAAATGACGGAAGTGGCGCTACAGGCGCATGGGGTGCACCAGTAGCAGATTTGCTGAACCAACCTGTGATCATAGGCCCAATAGCTGACACCAATGGCTGTGCGGCCTACCCAAGCGGTTATTTTACAGGTAAGATCGCGCTTATTTGGCGTGGAACATGTGAGTTCGGATTTAAAGCTTTGCAGGCTCAAAATGCAGGAGCAACAGCAGTAATTATTGTCAATAACGTTTCCGGTGGTCCGGTGGGTATGGGTCCTGGTGCTTCTGGCAGCTCAGTTACTATTCCTGTATTCATGATCTCTTTAGATGATGGTACTGCTATCGTTAACTTGCTTAATGCAGGTACAACTGTTACTATGAATACCGTTTTAAACTGGGGTGTTGGTAACCATAACGACCTTGGTTTCGTACCAGCGGGTTATGCTATCACGGCTAACAATGCAATGCCTTATTCTCAGCTCAATACTACTTCTGCTCTTGGTATGGAAGCTTATAAGAACAAAGATGGTGCATTCGTTGCAAATTTCGGTCTTAATGACCAGTCAAATGTAAAGCTGGTATCTCAGGTATACTGGACTCCCGGCGAAGCGACAACACCTACACTTATCCACAGTGATTCTGTTGTAAAAACTTCTTTCCCTGCAGCAGATTCTATCTGGACTATGTACATGCCTAAGTACAACCTACCAAACAACCTTTCTGGTCCTGGTAAGTTTACAATCAACTATACTGTGTCTTCTGACAGCATGGACGAGTTTGTGGGTGATAACTCCCTCAGTTATGACTTCTTTGCTACAGACAGTCTTTATTCTAAAGGTCGTTATGACTTCGCAAACAACAGGCCATACAGCACTGTTTACACAGGACCAGGAACATCAACTCCTTACATATGGACTGTTCCTTACTTCATAGCCAATGGTGGCGGAGCATTCGATAAAGCACAGTTTTCTGTAGTTAGCGGCCTTGGTGCTTTACCAAACTCAAGCGTTTATGTTTATGTTTATCGTTGGGTTGATACCGCTTTAAATACAGGAGCAGGCACCATAGCTATGGACAGCTTTATGGAAAACGCTGAATTACAATTAGTTGGCGCTGGTCTTAAAAATTTCGATGGTATCACCGACTCTTCATTTAAGACTTATACCGTAAACATTTACGATTCTAATGCAATTGCTGCAACTATTCCTGTAATGGGCAACAGCTGGTATGTACTTGGCGCATCATTGCCTGCTGGTTTCGCTTTAGGTTGCGATGGTGTGGTTAGTGGCTACCCACGTAGCTATGGTCGTCACCATTTCGATACATACAGTGAGTACTACAACCCGATTTGGTTTGGTGACAGAAGCACCAGCGCAAGCTCTACAGCTTCTACGAACCAGTGGGCTAATCCATATGCTGCATTATATCCATGGTCATTTGATGGTACAGGATCGTATGTTAATGACTCTGTGGTTTTTGTTCAGCAGAAGGGTTTGATTCCTTCTATACCATTCACTACAACAAGCCACCTGGTAGGTGTTGCAGAAACAAAGTCTATCATAGAAAACCTGACTTTGTATCCTAACCCAACGACTGATAACATAAATGTTGCGCTGAACCTTACACAGCAGACCAGCAAAGTGACTTACAACGTGATAGACCTCAGCGGTAAAACTATCAGCAGCGAAACACACGAAAACGTAACTAAAGAAATATACAATTTCAATACTTCTAAACTTGCGAGCGGTGTATACTACGTTGTTGTTGTTGCCGATGGCAAGACAGCATTCAGGAAGTTTACTGTAATCAGATAATCTGGTTTTTTATCAATACTTTTTTAAACAGGCTACTCGCATCGGGTAGCCTGTTTTTTTGTGGGCCAGAGCCACTCAATACGCGTTGCCCGGCACACCATGCTGTCTATATTTTGCTACCTTTGCACCAATGATAAAAGAAGCATCAGCTGCCGAACTGAAGAAGGGAGGAGTGATTTTAATAGATAAACCAGCTACCTGGACGTCTTTTGACGCCGTAAACCAGATAAAAATCACGCTAAGGGCAAAAATAGGCCATTGCGGCACACTGGACCCACTGGCCACCGGTCTGCTCATTTGTTGCACGGGTGAAATGACTAAGAAAATCTCAGATTACCAGAAACTGCCTAAAGAATATACCGGTATCATAATGCTGGGAGCAACGACTGCTACCTACGATTTGGAAAGCGAACCGACCGACCAGAAACCCTGGGACCATATAACCGAGGCCATGATTCATGAAAAAGTAACAGAATTCACCGGCGACATTCAGCAGGTGCCACCCATCCACTCGGCCATCAAAAAGGACGGCAAGCGATCTTACGACCTTGCGAGGGCTGGGAAGGAAGTAGTGCTGGAGCCGCGGCAGGTAACAATAGGTGAGTTTCAAATTACCGCAATCGCTTTGCCTGAAGTTCACTTCCGGGTAGTATGCAGCACCGGTACCTATATTCGCTCGCTGGCCAATGACTTTGGAGCTGCTTTAGGGTGTGGAGGCTATTTAAAATTACTCCGTAGAACTAAAATTGGTAATTTCTCAGTAGAAAATGCAAAGGCACCACTTCAGTGGAAAGAACAATGGAAGGCAGAAGCAGCAGCAGCGACAAAAGAATAATCCTCATTGACTATAAACAGAAAAGCAACTTCAAATCCAGAAGTTGCCGTTTTTATGTTGTTCAGCCATTGCTATTACCAATCTTAATAACCTATGGCAGCCTGAAACCAACTCCAAAACCAATAGAAAAGGTATTAGGTGATGACTGAGTACTTAAGAAATGTATGGTTTCGTTAAGTTGAATCTTAGTGTTCACTTCGAATGTCATGCCCTGTGTAAACAGAATACTGATGAATTTAGTGCCGGGATAAGCTGTATTGTACTGTTCTTTATCATCGAGTTGCTGCAAGAACAGACGTCTTGGCTCTGTGCCGACCATAACACCTGCACCGAAGTAAGGTTGAAGCTTTGACTTCCTTTGTAGCAAGTAGTAGTCCAGCACTATAGGGACAGAAAAAGATTCCTCTGAGCGGGCTGCCATTAATATTATAGGCGCACACCCCGGAGCCGAAGTAAAGCAAATGCCCGTTTCAAATTTAACGTGGTTAGATACAGGTATTTTAAGAGAGATTTCCTGTTCCGGAATCTGGATGAATTTATCGGCATTCTCTATTCGCCTCGGGTACAATACCTCACAACCTTTATAAAACCCTACATAACAGTCGCTAAACCTTATGAACTTATGTTTTTTAGTACTCCGGTTTGCTGCCAATACACTGGAAACTGCCACTAAGGACAGCAGGGTGATGGCGCAAATTCTCTTTATACTAAGCATAGCAAGTCTGAAGGAAAACGTTTTGTTATAGCAGGATATTGTGTTGGTGTTAAAATATTTTTAGACTTTGTTCCACGTGGAACAACCGGCTTTAATTGTATCATAGGTTGTATCTTTGCCCCTATGTTTCCAGAGTATGATGTTATAGTAGTTGGTGCCGGCCATGCTGGCTGCGAAGCCGCAGCTGCCGCTGCCAACATGGGATCTAAAGTTTTGTTAGTAACCATGAACATGCAAACCATTGCACAAATGAGTTGCAACCCAGCTATGGGTGGAATTGCAAAAGGTCAGATAGTGCGCGAGATAGATGCGATGGGTGGTTACAGTGGGATAGTGAGTGACAAGAGTACGATTCAATTCAGGATGCTCAACCGATCAAAAGGACCGGGCATGTGGAGCCCAAGATCGCAAAACGACCGGCAACTGTTTGCCACTACCTGGCGCAACATGCTGGAGCACACTCCGAATGTAGATTTCTGGCAGGATATGGTGAATGGACTAATTGTTTCACGTGGAACAATTAAAGGAATTGTGACCGGGATGGAGCAGGAAATAAGAGCAAAGAGCGTTGTGCTTACCAATGGTACATTCCTTAACGGAGTAATCCATATAGGAGAGAAGCAAATAGGCGGCGGACGAATAGGAGAGAAGGGTGCAACCGGTATAACTGAACAACTCGTATCTCTGGGTTTTGAAAGTGCACGACTAAAAACCGGCACACCACCAAGAGTTGACGGGCGCAGTCTCGACTACACAAAAATGGAAATACAAGAGGGCGATGAAGAAATAGTAGGTTTCTCCTACCTCCCTGTAGAAAAAGTAAAACCGTCGGCACAGCGCAATTGCTGGATTACACATACCAGCAGCGAAGTACACGAAATCCTAAAGACAGGTTTCGAACAATCTCCAATGTACCAAGGGCGAATAAAAGGAAGCGGACCAAGATACTGCCCGAGCATCGAAGACAAAATATCGCGCTTTGCTGAAAAAACAAGTCACCAGCTATTTGTAGAACCAGAAGGTTGGGACACAGTTGAGATTTACGTAAATGGATTCAGCACATCGTTACCAGAAGAAGTACAATTTAAAGCGCTTAGAATGGTACCAGGGTTTGAGCAATGTAAATTCTTCAGACCGGGATATGCCATAGAATATGATTACTTCCCACCAACCCAACTGACGGCTTCCCTTGAAACCAAGTTAATAAAGAACCTGTTTTTCGCAGGACAAATAAACGGTACCACCGGATACGAGGAAGCGGCATGCCAGGGACTAATGGCCGGGATAAATGCACACCACGCCGTGAAAGACCTGGAACCAGTAGTATTGAAGAGAAGCGAGGCCTATATTGGTGTATTAATAGACGATTTGATCAATAAAGGCACAGATGAGCCCTACAGAATGTTTACCAGCAGGGCAGAGTATAGAACGCTCCTCAGGCAAGATAATGCAG
>CAILMA010000398.1 GCA_903835145.1 uncultured Bacteroidota bacterium | reverse complement strand
TGGTTGAGTTCGCTAACATAAAAAAGGACATTATCGTACAGGGTATGGGAAAGTGTTTCGAGTTGTGGGATAAAGATACTTACAATAACAATAAGAAGAAGACAGTTGCAAATTATAGCGAGAACGCACAAACAGTATTAAAAACTTACGGAGACCCTTACAAAGAAAAAAGCAATGACTGAACAAGGGTTTTACCACACGACAGTTCTTTTACATGAGGCAACAGAAGGTTTGGCTATAAAGCCCGATGGGATATATGTGGATGTAACCTTTGGCGGCGGCGGGCACAGCCGGGAAATTTTGCGGCAATTGGGTCCGGCGGGTAGGTTGATAGCCTTTGACCAGGATGAAGATGCATGGCGGAATAAACCCGACGACAGCAGATTGATACCGGTAACAGAGAATTTCAAGTATCTGCGAAGGTTTTTGAGGTTGCATGGGATTGGTGAGGTGGATGGGATATTGGCGGATTTGGGCGTAAGTTCTTATCAGTTCGATACTGGCGACCGTGGGTTTTCAATCAGGTTCGATGGGCCGCTGGATATGAGGATGAATAAGCGCGGAGAGTTGACGGCAGCGGATGTGATAAGGACGTATACAGAGCAGCAACTGCACAAGATGTTTGAGGAATATGGTGAAGTGAGAAATTCGAAACAACTCGCCAAGCATATAGCTGATAACAGGAAGGGAATGAAGATAAACACGATAGCCGGTCTGAAAGCAATGCTGGCACCAGTAATAAAGGGTAACCCCAATAAATATCTGGCACAGGTCTTTCAGGCATTGAGGATAGAAGTGAATGATGAAATGGAAGTGTTGAAGGATTTGCTGCAGCAGGCGGCACTTAGCTTGAAGCAGGGTGGCAGATTGAGTGTGATTAGTTTTCACTCTGGTGAAGACAGGATAGTAAAACAGTTTGTGAAAAGGGGAGTGTGGAGTGAGGAAGAAGAAAGTAAACCACTGCTACGGGCTATAAATGCAAAGCCGATAGAGCCTACAGCAGAAGAACAAAAACACAATCCCCGTTCGCGAAGCGCGCGGTTGAGAATAGCAGAAAAAATATGAGCGAAGAAAAAACCAATATAGCCCCGGAAATGATAACACCTGCACAGCGGGTGCGGAACGACTGGCGGACAATGGTTGAAACTTTGTCTTACAAAGCGATAGTTAACAATATCCCCTTTATCGGCTTTTTGGTTTTGTTGTGTGTGATATACATAAGCAACAGCCACCGGGCAGAGCAAATACAGGCCGATATGAACAAACAGAATAAAATAATAAAAGAGTTGCGCTGGAAGTACACAGATGAACAATCGCAGCTGATGCATGTAAAAACCGAAACACAAGTAATGAAGCATGCAGAGGCAATAGGGTTAAAGCCATCGTTGATGCCGGCATACAAGGTTACAAAGTAGTAAAGGCGGTAAAAAGGGAATAACCGACTTTAAAGAGAGTGAAGATTTAGCTTTTAGGTTTTGAACGGGCTACAGTGGGGTAGTCCGGGAAGATTTTGAACCAGTAAAGTAGAAAAGATTATGAGCGCAAATATAAAAAAGGACATTAGGTTTAGGGTGTATATGACCTTCGTGGGCATATGCCTCTTCGGTGTCATCATTATATTCAAGGCTGCCCTCATCCAAATAAAGGAAGGCCCGAAATTGCGTGCACTTGCCACAGAACTAAAAACGCGTTACCGATACGATACCATAGCGGCTGAGCGTGGGAACATATATACCGAAGATGGTGTGTTGCTTTGTTCATCGGTGCCTGAGTTTGAAGTAGGAATAGATTTTTCCGTGATGAACCCGGATACGTTCAGCGCCCGGATTGATACATTATCGCAATTGCTTGCCGATCTTTTTAAAGACAAATCGGCGGAAATGTATAAAGAGGAATTTATTCATCAGTTTGAAAAGAAAAGTCAATACTATCCCCTTGGAGGCAAGTTGAATTATGTGCAGTATGAGGCACTAAGGTCTTTCCCTATCTTCTGTAAGGGTAAGGGAGTTGGTGGTTTTATTACCCATCGCACTGAGAAAAGAGATCCTCCTTATAAGAATCTGGCTTACCGCACACTGGGTATTTTTAGAGGAGATGGCAGTACCGGGCTCGAAGGACAGTATAACGACGAACTTACCGGCGAAGCAGGTACTTGTGAGTCGCAGAAAACGGCAGCCGGCTGGATACCTGTAGAGGGTTCGGAGGAAGAGCCAGAAAATGGTAAGGACATTGTTACTACACTTGATATGAATATTCAGGATGTGGCAGAACATGCACTTATGAATATGCTGCAAACAAAGGGCGGGGCCTATGGCACCTGCATTGTAATGGAAGTGGCAACGGGTAAAATAAAGGCATTGGTGAACCTCGGAAAGCAGTACAAAGACAATACCTACATAGAAAACTATAACTACGCATTGATACCTACAGAGCCGGGTTCAACATTTAAAATGGTGACACTGCTATCTCTGCTGAATGATAAACTGATAACCGTTGATGATATGGTGAATCCGGAAGGCGGGCAGGTGAGATTCGGTGATGAGGTGATGAAAGATGCGCACGGAAGCGACGGGCCGATGCCCATATGGAAAGCCTATGCTGAGTCCAGCAACTGTGCCATGGCCAAGCTTGCCAATAAATATTACAAGGCAAGCCCATCCAAATTTATTAAGCAGATGCTTGCCTTGCACCTCGATTCACTCACGGGTATTGACCTGCCGGGCGAACAACGGCCGACTGTGAATAAATCGACAGCAAAATGGGGGGCTACAACCTTACCATGGATGGCAACAGGATATGGCGTTTCCATTTCGCCAATGCACACCTGCATGATGTACAATGCTATTGCCAACAATGGCCGGATGATGAAGCCTTACCTAGTGAGTGCAATTAAAGAGTATGGCAAAGTCGTGAAAAATGTAAATCCAACTGTAGTTGTAGAGCACGTGGGTGACTCATCGACAATTGCTCAGCTACAGAGGTGTATGAGGGCTGTAGTGACTGAAGGTACCGCTAAGGGTATTCAATCACCCTTCTATACAATGGCCGGAAAGACCGGTACTGCGCAGGTGACTGACGGAAAGAAAATAAAGTATTCTGATGGTGTTTATCAGGGTTCATTCGTAGGGTATTTTCCGGCTGACGCGCCAAAATATACTATATGTGTGGTTATCAGGACAGAAGCCCATTCGGCAGCTTATTATGGTGTTGCAATTGCAGCGCCTGTATTCCGACAGATCGCTGATAAGATATTCTCAGCCAATATCGGTTCCTGGGGGGCACCCCTTGACAGTTTTGCGAAGACGAACAGCGGGAAAATAACATCGCTGATGGCCACTTCCAACAACTACCGGACTTTGCTGAACGGAATAAGTATACCTGTGGCTACGCCAACTGATTATCAGGATGGACTGATGCAATTGCATCAGGATTCAACAAAGCACATCAACATTCGCCAGGCCAAGGTATACAGAAATATTATGCCTGATGTAAAAGGAATGGGATTGAAAGATGCCGTTTACATGCTGGAAACGTGTGGGTTGAAAGTGAAAATACAGGGAAAGGGTAGGGTGCAAATACAATCGATAGAACCAGGAGTTAGGATCAATAAAGGACAAAATATAACACTGCAATTAAGTTAATGAAGACACTGCAACAAATACTGACAAACGTGACACCCTTAGAAATAAGGGGCGATGCAGCCATTGCAGTGGCAGGGTTGTACATTGACTCCAGGCAAGTGACCCCGGGCAGCTTATTTATTGCTATCAAGGGCTTTGCATCCGACGGTCATATGTTTATTGGTAAGGCGATAGAGAACGGAGCGAATGCTGTATTATGTGAAACCTTACCAGAACAAATAGTAGCAGGTGTTACATACGTGCATGTGAAAGATAGCGCAGTTGCCGCCGGTTTGGTTGCGGCTTCTTTTTACGACAACCCCTCATTGAAATTGAAGGTTGTTGGTGTTACCGGCACAAACGGCAAAACAACGACAGCGACCCTATTGTATCAGCTCTTTGAAAAAATGGGTCACAAATGTGGTCTGTTGTCAACGGTTCAAAACCACATCCACAATGAAGTGGTGATAGCGACCCATACCACGCCCGATGCTATTTCAATACAAGCATTGTTGCGTAAGATGGTTGATGCAGGATGTGAGTTTGCATTTATGGAAGTGAGCTCTCATGCCATACACCAGCATAGAATCTCCGGCATCCGTTTTGTTGGTGGCATTTTTACGAATATTACCCATGATCATCTTGATTATCACAAAACATTTGACGAATACATAACAGTAAAGAAGCGTTTTTTCGATGGCTTACCTGCTGCAGCCTTTGCGCTTACTAATGCTGATGACCGGCGGGGTGCTGTAATGTTGCAAAACACGGCAGCGCAGAAATATAGTTACAGTCTGCGGGAACCTGCTTCCTATAAAGGAAAAGTTCTTGAAAACGGGTTGGTAGGCTTGTACATGCTTATCAACGGAATTGATGCGCACTTCAGGATGATCGGCACCTTTAATGCATATAATCTGCTCGCTGTTTATGGCACAGCTTTACTGCTGGGTGCAGATAAAATGAATGTGCTTGCGGTGCTCAGCGATCTGCATGGTGCTCCCGGTAGGTTTGAGACGTATATGTCGCCAACCGATAAAACACTGGGTATTGTGGACTATGCCCACACGCCTGATGCGCTGCTCAATGTACTGGCAACCATTAACCAGTTGCGCACCAATGGGCAGCGCCTGATAACG
>CAILMA010000397.1 GCA_903835145.1 uncultured Bacteroidota bacterium | reverse complement strand
GCTGAAGAAACTTTACCTTTCATGATCATCGAATTTGACCGCAACGACAAACGCATTCTCGTTTCTCACACTAAGGTTTGGGAACAAGTGAAGAATGAAGAAAAAGATGCAGCCAGAAAAGAAACTGAAAGCGAAAATGAGAAAACTAAGAAGGCCGTTAAGAATCTTCAGAGCAAGGTTGAAAAACCAACTCTTGGTGACCTCGGTGCCTTAGCTTCCATTAAAGATAAGTTGAAAAAAGCTGAAGAAGAAAACGCTGAATAATCAGTTTGATTTAACTTGATAATCAGTTCGTAATACTTAAGCCACCCGCCGAAAAGCGGGTGGTTTTATTTTATGACCATCGGCTACATTAATAGGGATAAAAAATATCTCAAAAAAGTTTTTGCAGGATAAATTCTGACCCTTATCTTTGCAGTCCCTTAGCGGGGAGCAACAGTAAAAAGCTGTTTAAAACGGAAGCATAGCTCAGCTGGTTCAGAGCATCTGCCTTACAAGCAGAGGGTCCGCGGTTCGAACCCGTGTGCTTCCACTCTCAATAAAAATCTTCGTAAAAAAAGGTTTTTATAACTTATTTAATGTGTTTTTTGTTCTTTAAAAATTTGGAAGCATAGCTCAGCTGGTTCAGAGCATCTGCCTTACAAGCAGAGGGTCCGCGGTTCGAACCCGTGTGCTTCCACATCAAGCCTCGCAAATAGCGGGGCTTTTTTCATTTAAGTAGGTATGCCGTTTTTTACTTACATATTGCATTCGTCGTCCTTGGGCAAATATTATATCGGCCATACCGGGGATGAACTGACTGAACGGTTAAAAAAACACTTGTCAGGTCATGATGGGTTTACCGGGAGAGCAAAAGATTGGATTATAGCCTACTACGAACAGTTTGATAATAAGTCAGCTGCTTATGCGAGAGAGTGTCAAATCAAATCCTGGAAGAGCAAAAAAATGATTCAAAAATTGATTGCAGGTCATTGCGGAGGCGGTTCAGGACATCCGCCGTTCAAACCAGTTCCGATGATTAGGAATGGGTTGAGCTTCTAATTATGTACCAAACGTCAGTTCAAATTAAATCAAACGGGTGTTTGGCGGAGCGAACAGGTAATATTAAAACAATAGACTGGGCTATTCGCCCGCGGAGATAATATGTTGGACCGATTGTGGTTGACCACCAAATCTTTATTTTTGCTAACTTGCAGTAAACACAATTGTATGCCTGAAATTCCAAAACGAGAAGCTTTACCACAGTCAAATTCTGAAAAAGTGTCGCACACGGAGCAAGAAAGACTTATCGCGGATATTTACAGGACAGATATGGAGAAGTTTAAATTGTTTGTGCAGATGTTGCGTAGAAATGCGATGTTCAAAAAAGCAAAAGTAACCCATAACTAATTTGAAATGGATGTTCTTGAGGATGAATTGCTGAATTTTTGGAAATGCCTCAATACTTGTGGTGTTCGTTATATAATGATTGGTGGGTTTGCAACTCGCTTTCATGGGTTCAATAGAAGCACTGATGATCTCGATATCTGGATCGAAGACGAGAAAATAAACAGGCAAAAGCTGAGGGCTGCTTTCAGAGCATTACAAATTGGTGATTTTCCAATGCTGGAAACGATGGATTTTATTCCTGGATGGACAAGTTTTCGCATTGCCAATGGTATAGAGTTGGATATCCTCACAAAGATGAAAGGACTGGAAGATATTTCGTTCGGTGAATGTCTTCTGCAAGCATCATTTGCAGAGCTGGAGGGCGTCAGTATTCCCTTCTTACACATCAACCAATTAATAGAGAACAAAAGGGCTACCAATCGTCCTAAAGATCAAATTGATGTAATTGAGCTCGAGAAAATTAAGTCAGTCCGGGCAGCAGGGAAGCGACAAGGATAGATTTGCCCGGTTTAAATTTTCGTTGGCGAAATTAACTTTACAGCCCGATTCTTTTTTGTCGCGACTACCCGCAGGTGAAATAGATTTTTTAATAGATGTTCAGCGCAAAGCAAGAAACGACATAGCCAGTTATAGGCACAAACAATATTCGTATAAACTCTGTTTGGGGAAGTTTATCGCCGGAGCTCGTAACTTTGCACAATGAATTGGATACCATTGACGGACGAGGGGCAGATAGCAGAGTTAATTGATATAAGTAAACAAGAGCCCGTAGCCATTTTTAAACACAGCACACGCTGTTCTATAAGCAGTATGGCGAAGAACCGGCTTGACAGGGAGCCCGAAGCGCTCAACATGAAGTTTTATTTGCTTGATCTTTTGAAATACAGAAATATTTCGAACAAGGTGGCTGAGCAGTTTAGTGTGCACCATGAGTCGCCGCAGATATTGCTGATAAAGAATGGTGAGTGTACTTACGAAGAAAGCCACAACGGAATAGATATGTTCGACATTTTGCAGGAGGCTGGTATAAAATAGCCTCAGTGATTTGCAACTGACTAAAAACAAAAATGGCCAGCTGAGTACTATAAACTCCAGCTGGCCATCATAATATTCTTCCTTTTTATACGAGATGTTTCAGCTCCTCAAAGGCCTTATTGACAACTTTGTTCAGCGCCAGAATTTCATCTTCCAGATTTTCATAGTGAGCCGATGAACCTGCCGATTGTTCGATCATAAATATGTGGCTCACGTCTTCCTTTACGCCAATGTAGGATAGTTGGGGTTTCAGCGAATGTGCGGCTATTTTTATCGCGCCATAGTCCTTGGCTTGCAGTGCGAGATCCATAGAGATAAGCAGGCGGGTTGCATTTTCCATAAACATCTTAACATACTTACGCATACGCTCAGGATTACCACCCGTAAATTGTTTTAAAAAGTCTTTGTCAGTTACAAATTCAGGCAAAGACCGCTCGGAAGGGGTGGGTTTCCTCTTTTTAACTTCCTTGGCTTCATGCTCTGCTTCTTCCTTATAAGCATCAGCAACACGCGGGTGTGGCGATTTGGCCAAAAGTGCTTCCATTTTACCCAGCAGCTCATCGACCTGGAAAGGTTTAGCCACATAGTCGTCAATACCCACATCAAAATACTTCACCAGATCTTCCTGCATCACATTAGCGGTCAGGGCCAGTATTTTTATACTCCTTGCCGGTTCAGTAAGTATGTTTCTGATGATTTTAGTGGCAGTTACTCCGTCCATTACTGGCATCTGAATGTCCATGAGCACAATATCGTACGGATTGTTCTTTACCATGTTTACAGCCTCTTCACCATTCACCGCCTGATCAATAGATACATTGGTCAAATTTTCAGTCAATGTATCAACTGCAACCAACCGGTTGAAGTCATTATCTTCCACCAGCAATACTTTAAGGTTGTTCAGGCTCTTAGTTACAGGGATAGTTGCGTGCGCATCAGGCACCGCAATTTCCTGTACAGCAGACTTCACAAACGGCAGTTGCACCGTGAACGTAGTGCCCTTGCCCAAAATACTTTTTACTGCTATAGTACCCCCCATAAGATTGGTGAGCTCCTTCGAAATTGTAAGGCCAAGGCCTGTGCCACCAAATTTACGGGTGCTGTCCATTCCCTCTTGTATAAAGCTATCGAAAATGCTTTCGAGATTATTGGCGGCAATACCTATCCCGGTATCAATGATATCAAATTGAAGCATCAGTTGCTCAGCATCGCTAACAACAGTAGTATTAAGCTCAATAAACCCTTTATCGGTGAATTTGATGGCATTCCCTACCAGGTTGATAAGAATCTGATTTAGGCGGCCAGCATCGCCGTTAAGGCGCGCTGGAATACGTTTTTCTGTAACAATGCGGAGCTCAATATGTTTTTCTTCAGCCTTTAGCATAAACATATCCTGTATGCTCTGCAGCAGCTCTCTGAATGTAAAATCCTCGTGTTCAATAGTGATTTTCCCGGCCTCAATTTTCGTAAGGTCAAGAATATCGCTGATTATACTCATGAGGTTATTAGCAGATAGCTGAATCGCATTCAGGTACTTGAGCTGTTCAGAATTAGGGTTTTTCTCCAGCAGCAAGCGCGACATACCTACGATTGCATTCATCGGTGTCCTTATTTCATGGCTCATATTAGCCATAAACTGGTGTTTCAGCCGGTCAGCTTTTTCCTGAACTTCCCTAACTGCTTTTTCCGGGTCCTCATTTTCAATCATATTCCGGGAAACAGGTTCTCTATTCTCGTTTTTTCTTGATTGTTCCGTCTCTTTTTCAGCTTCCGTTGTAGTTTGATGGTTCTTCTTGAAATTCCCCAGTTTTTCATTTATTGCCGAAAATAGTGATGGAAATAACCTTTTCATATGCTAATGCTTTTGTCATTTAAACAATACTGCCTGAACTCGGAATTTTTAGTATTTAATTTTATATAAAATTATTGCTTTATAATTGCTCTACAAAATCTGCGTTTTTCAAATCAAAACATTAACCGACTTTCATCTTTTATAAGCGTAGGGACGGTTAAAAAATAAAGTTCATCATAGGGCCAAGATAGTTTACTTTTTTCAAGCGTAAAATCTGCGAATATTGTGCAGTTTTTCCCGCAGATATTGAGGGATTTTAACCAATGAAAAATGAAAAAGAGCAAGGCAGATCGTGTACTTTATTTTTCATTGCGCTTAAATCGTATTCGCGGAACT
>CAILMA010000396.1 GCA_903835145.1 uncultured Bacteroidota bacterium | reverse complement strand
TTTGCATACTCGCCTATGGTCATGCCGTACACGACCGGAACGGGCTGCATGCCGATAAAACTTTTATAGGCTGTATCCAGCACGGGACCGTCTACATAAAAACCATTGGGGTTGGGCCGGTCCAGAACAATCAGTGGAATATTGTAGGCTATTGCCGTTTCCAGCAGGTATTCCAGCGAGGAAATAAAAGTATAGAACCGGGTGCCCACATCCTGGATATCGAACAGCAATACGTCCACGTTCTCCAGGTCTTTGGCATTGGGTTTTGTTTTGTTGCCATACAGCGATACCACGGTTATGCCCGTTGCTGCATCGGTATAGTTGCTGATTTCTTCACCCGCATCGGCTGTACCGCGGAAGCCATGTTCGGGGCCGAATATTTTGGTGATGTTGACACCCAGTTTTAGCAGGCTGTCTACCAGGTGTGTGTTGCCAATTACAGCAGTAGGATTGGCAAAAACCCCTACGCGTTTATTTTTCAACAGGGGCAGGTATTCGGCGGTGCTGCAGGCACCGGGCAGTATGGGTGTTTCTTTAAATGCTTTAGCCGAATGACCTGTTTGCCTGGTAGGTTGTTGGGCAAAACCAATTGGGGTATAAAAGAAACCAAGCAGTATAAGCAGTGCGCAGATTTTAGGCATTCGGTATGTTTATTCGGCCGAAAGTTAACTAAAATTAATTGTGTGAAATAGGTTATCGGCTTACCTTTCGCCCGGATTCGGGTATTACCTTTTCAATAGTAGGCTGCAGGCGGTTTTACAGTACAAGTGTGCGACGCAACAGCAGCTGATGAAGGGTTGTAGGCCGGGCACCACACTATTTTAATTTAAATTCAAGTACATGACACAAGTAAAAAAAGGCGATACGGTTAAAGTGCATTACCATGGCCGCCTGACTGATGGAACAACGTTTGACAGCAGTGAAGGCCGTGAGCCACTGGAGTTTGAAGTAGGCAGCGGTAGCGTTATAGCCGGGTTTGATGAAGGTGTTACCGGTATGACTGTTGGTGAAAAAAGAACCATTAATATACCTGTTGAAGAAGCGTACGGGCCTAAACAGGAAGACCTGTTTATGGAATTTCCGATAGACCGTTTTCCACCCGATATGAAACCCGAACCGGGCCTTACGCTGAATATGAGCAATGGCAGCGGGCAGGATTTTCCGGTAGTGATTGCAGAAGTAAAGGATGATATTGTGATACTGGATGCCAATCATCCTTTGGCAGGCGAAGCATTGGTGTTTGACCTGGAGCTGGTTCATATTAAAGCAGCCCCCTCACTGATCATTATGCCTGATTAACATTCAACACCTTTTGAAAATAAAAACAGCCCTGGAGATAATCCGGGGCTGTTTGTTTACAACGCTTAAACGAATTATTTTTTGGATAGCCACCATCCCAACCAGATGCCCGTGATACCCCAGCCTGCCAACGCATCAATCAGGTCGGCTTTTAAACCAGGTGTCAGGTACCAGATATGCAGGGTGTAGGGAATGTTGAGGAAGATGATGAAACCCAGGAACAGCGATGCAATGAATATCTTTCCAAATCCCTGTTTGCCCGTTGCCACCACTATCCAGGCAAAAAGCCATACAGCTACAATATCTACCAGCAGGTTTCTTACCAGGCTGCTTACCAGGTTTACATGATAGGCTTTGTGGTAATTAATGAGTGCCCAGGGTTTACCGTCCGCTGATTTCATTAAAGCTTCTTTGTCTGCACTGCTGGCATTATCGGCATAGGTTGGTAAAAGGTAGGCTCCTGATCGTTGCAGATGGCTGTCTAAATACTGCAGGACGCTGTCCTGGTTATTGGTATGTTGCTGCGCTGTGCGATGGAGGTTTAATACCGTCCATGTTACAAACTGCACCAGGAATAAGAGGATGCCACCAATGA
>CAILMA010000395.1 GCA_903835145.1 uncultured Bacteroidota bacterium | reverse complement strand
GCATCGAGCGGGTAATAGATGATAGGCTTATCGGTGCGCCAGCAATGGGGGTAATTGTGTTCGTATTTCTCTATTTTAAACGCATTGCCGCTCAACTTTAATTTTACAGCTATATCTACGTCTACATCTTTATAGTTAGGGTCGTCTTTGTAGTTTTTCACGAAACGGCCGCTGAATTCACCGGTGTATTCGCCAAACTTACCTTCTTTATCGACCATGGTGAGGATACCTATGTTGTTCTTCTTCCCTACCCTATAGTCATCGGCACCAAAAGCAGGTGCGGTATGTACGATACCTGTACCATCTTCGGTGGTTACGAAATCACCAACTATTACCCTCCAAGGGTCGCCACCAGCTATTTCGCGAGTATTGCCTTCGAATGGGAGCAGTTGTTCGTAACGCAGACCTTCCAGTTCTTTACCCTTTACTTCAGCTATTACCTTCCATGGCAAAACTTTGCCTTCCGGGCTGTACGTACTGAAGTCGGTTGTTGCTGCATCTTCCTTGAAATACTTGCCTATCAAGGCTTTTGCGAGTATTACATTAGCAGGTTGGTGCGTATAGGGGTTGTATGTTTGTACAAGTACGTAATCAATTTCAGGGCCTACGGTTAGGCCGCAGTTGCTCGGGAGTGTCCATGGCGTGGTAGTCCAGGCCATGAAGTAAACTGTTGCAGCTTTTTCGGCTGCATCGAGCCCACCACCTACAGGCAGGTTCACATAGGGTTCCCATGCATTGCGGGCAGCCTCGTGCAGTTTTTGCTGCAATGGATGCGAAAGCCCTGCGGGGGATGCCAGCCTGAACATAGCCACTATAGTAGTGTCTTTTACGTCTTTATAAGTACCGGGCTGATTGAGCTCGTGACTGCTTAAACCAGTACCTGCAGCAGGGGAATAGGGCTGAATGCTTACGCTTTTGTACAACAGATCTTTTTCATACAACTGCTTCAGCGCCCACCAGAGTGTTTCTATGTATTTATTATCAAATGTGATATAAGGCTTGCTCATATCTACCCAATAACCCATCTTCTCGGTAATGTCTTCCCATTTATCTTTATACCGCATTACGACTTCGCGGCATTTTTTATTGTAGTCTTCTACGGATATTTTATGACCGATATCTTCCTTAGTAATACCCAGTTCTTTCTCCACGAACAACTCGATGGGCAGACCATGGGTATCCCAGCCGGCTTTGCGCTCAACGAGGTAGCCCTGCATGGTTTTATAACGGCAGATAAGATCTTTGAGGGTACGGGAAATGACGTGGTGAATGCCCGGCATGCCATTGGCACTTGGCGGGCCTTCATAAAATACGAATGGTATTTTATGTCTGCGCTGCTCTACGCTGCGCACAAAGAAAGAGCCTTGTTTCCATACTTCGAGCATTTCCCGCTCTATGGAAGGCATATTTAAACCTTTAAACTCTCTATATTTTTCAGACATTATTAAAAATCAAAAGGCCAAAATTCAAATAAATTTAAATATGACTGGGTAAAATACTGCTATGCTACAAAAATGTGCGCAAAGGTAGGGAGATTTTTTGATATTATATTGTGGGGGTGCGTTACACAGTTGCGCCATTCGTGATTGTTCAACGCCGTCGGCGTTGGTGATGAAGGATGTGTATACCGGCGGTTGCGCCGCCGGCTATG
>CAILMA010000394.1 GCA_903835145.1 uncultured Bacteroidota bacterium | reverse complement strand
GTCTCGCATTTCATTTACAGTGAGATAACCTTCACAATTTTGGTAGAACTCTTTGGGCTTCATTTCCCAAATTACCTCTTCTTCAATTTTACCGAGCGGATTGGGGCTTGCGGTTACCTTTGACCCTATACTCAAGAGTTTATCAGTCAATGCTATGTAAACGACCGCTGGCTGAGCAACGCTTCGCTTACAGACCTTGGCGAAATAATAGGCTTTTAGCGGGTTAAGTGTAGTAAAGCACCGAAAAGGGACGGAGTTCGAAGCTCTTCCACCTTCAAAATTTAAAGTTGTACCCCTAAAGATATATTTGTTCAATTTCATTGGGTGGAAGGAATGAAATTTAATTCAGTTGTTTTTTACCTACTGTAAAAATACAATTTTACTTTATTTTTTGCCCTTTTTCGCATTTTAAAAAGGAGAGCCTAAATCGAACTTATTTGTTGATTTAGGCTCTCCTTTTTTGAGCATTCAGGTATCCCGAGCAGTATCGTTGCCTTAGATTTCAACCTATATAGCTCGAGAATATTGCAGATTATAAACAGACAGTTTAAAGGGAACGCTAAATTCCCTTGTCGGCAAGCAAATTTTTAACCCTGTTCTACCCAGTCCTTAATTCCCTTTCTTTCCTTTTATTTGTTCTTTTACAATGCCTTGAATCATTGCTGCGAATTCTGCTATCGGCACTGCTCCTTTATCACCTTCACTCTGAACGCGAACGGATACCAGGCCTTCATTCATTTCTTTTTCGCCAACGATGAGCATAAATGGCACTTTCATCAATTCGGTATCGCGTATTTTACGGCCTATCTTTTCGCTACGGTCATCAATTTCAGCGCGTACGTCGGCTGATTTCAATGCGGCAATTACTTCTTTGGCGTATTCGTTATACTTGTCGCTTATAGGCAATACTTTTACCTGCAGCGGTGCGAGCCACAGTGGCAATTTACCGGCGCAGTGCTCCAGCAACACAGCAATAAAGCGCTCCATAGAACCAAATGGTGCACGGTGAATCATAACCGGACGCTTACGGGTATTGTCGCTATCTACATATTCCAGTTCGAAGCGCTCAGGCAGGTTGTAGTCAACCTGAATGGTGCCCAACTGCCATTTGCGGCCCAGTGCATCACGAACCATGAAGTCAAGTTTCGGACCATAGAATGCGGCTTCACCATATTCTACTACGGTTTTAAGTCCCTTTTCTGCGGCGGATTCTATGATTGCCTGCTCTGCAATAGCCCAGTTTTCGTCACTACCAATATACTTGCTGCGGTCTTCCTGATCGCGCAGGGAAATCTGAGCAGTATATTCGGTAAAGCCAAGGGACTCAAATACATAGAGCACGAGATCTATTACTTTTTTAAATTCATCTTTTACCTGCTCGGGCATACAGAAAAGGTGTGCATCGTCCTGAGTAAAGCCACGTACACGGGTGAGACCGTGCAGCTCACCTGATTGCTCGTAGCGGTATACGGTACCAAACTCAGCAAGTCTGAGTGGAAGGTCTTTGTAAGAACGTGGTGATGATTTGTATATTTCGCAATGGTGCGGGCAATTCATGGGTTTAAGCATGAATTCTTCGCCTTCCTGCGGGGTAGTAATAGGGCGGAAGCTATCCTTGCCATATTTCTCCCAGTGCCCGGAGGTTACATAGAGTTGCTTGCTGCCGATGTGGGGAGTAATAACCGGTAAGTAGCCTGTTTCCAGCTGCGCTTTTTGCAAAAACTGCTGGAGCCGCTCACGGAGCATAGCACCATTGGGTAACCATAATGCAAGACCGCTGCCCACTTTCTCAGAGAAAGTAAACAGTTCCAGTTCCTTACCCAGCCTGCGATGGTCGCGCTTTTTGGCTTCTTCCATCAGCGTTATGTATTCATCCAGTTCTTTCTGGTTAGGGTAGGTAACGCCATAAATGCGGGTAAGCATTTTATTTTTCTCGTTGCCTCTCCAGTATGCACCAGCTATGTTGGTGAGCTTTACAGCCTTTATAAAGCCTGTGTTAGGGATATGCGGCCCGCGGCAAAGGTCGGTAAAGCCGCCCTGAGTGTAGAAAGTAATGCTACCATCATGCAGACCATCTATTAATTCAAGTTT
>CAILMA010000393.1 GCA_903835145.1 uncultured Bacteroidota bacterium | reverse complement strand
TCCCTCCCGTTTTCCGTAAGGGAGCGCAAAGATATGGAACACTATTTTCACAGACAAATTTATTTTCAGTTTTTTTACAAAAAATACAAAATAAATGCTGAACATGCCCATTTACATCTGAATTCAGCACGAAAAGCTCAATTCTGCTCCTACTAACCCGGCTCACTTCCCGCATTTGCCTGAAATTCGTTTCTCTAATCAACGAGTTTTTAGTTTGCCGGAACAACCCACACGTGGGATATAACACAGAAAAGAAAAAAGAGTAAGAGAAAGGAAATCATGCTCTTGCAAGCCTAATCAGCAACCATCTGCACCACCTGACTACAATTCTATAACCACGTCGCCCCCCACAGGGTGCCCAGTGCACGTAAGTACTATGCCCAGTGCAGTATCAGTGTCCATCAGCACCTCGTCGTAGCTCATCCATACCTTGCCCTTTACGCACTTGCCTGAGCAGCTGCCACAGCGCCCTATCTCGCAACTGTATGGCAGGGCAATCCCATTCTTTTTTGCTGCTTCTAATATACTGTCGGGATACTGGCAGATAAAGGTTTGTTCTGCGCCGGACCGCCTTATTGTTACCTTATATGCCTTTTGGTCGCGCGGCTCTGTTTTTATTACCGGCCTTTCAAATGGTCTGAAATTTTCTTTGCGTATCTGGTCACTTTCAACACCCTGTTCTTCAAGAGCCAGATTCACCATCCTCATATAGTTATAGGGGCCGCAGACATAAAATAGCATTGCGCTCTTGGGTGCCTCGCTATATTCTTTTAGCAATACTGGCAGTAATGCTTTGTTGAGCCTCGCCCGCTCCAGGTGGTACGACGTACTATACAAGAACTCAACCCGAAAACGTTCTGAAAACTTCGCTTGTAATGCATTAATCTCGTCAAAAAAGACAACACTCTCCTGCCAGCGGTTGCTGAAAATAAGAACTGCTTTTGTCTTGGGATGGGTGTTAAGCAGCGTTTTTATCAGCGAAAACTCAGGCGTGATACCAATGCCGGCAGCAAAGAAAAAAAACTGCTGGTACTTGCTGAAATCCTGAGGAAGCCTGAATAGTCCTGCAACACCTGACGTTTGCAACTTGTCGCCCGGTTCCGATTTATCAACCAACAACCGGGAATAGGTTCCGTTTTCAATTCGCTTTACAGTGAAGGATAACGGCTCACCCAGCTCGGCCGACGATGAAATAGAATAAGACCTGCGCTCCTCAATACCCTTTATTGTAAACACAAAGGTGATGAACTGTCCCGACTGGTAAGGGACAGGACTTCCATCTTCGCAGGTTACAGTAAAGGTTTTCACACCAATGTTTTCCTGCCTGATAGTGGTAATGACAACGGATTTATATATAGCGCTCGTGCCTGACATTTAATTTGGGTGCTAAAAATAGGAATTCTGAGAAACTTATCACTAATGCACAATAAAATAATATAGTTGATGCTCACCGAAATATTCAAATTTGGGGATTTCGAGGCTTAAAAACAAGCAAAAAAATTTCAGCCGAGGCCCGTTTTCCAGTTATTCGTTCAAAATTCACGCATTGTACGGCCCATGATAAAATCTATTGCCCCGATCGCAATTAGCTAAATTTTACAGATGTGCATACCTTTGGCGAGTGAAAGACTTTACAAACGAGATATTTTATAAAACAGCACGAAGCGGAGGTAGTGGTGGCCAGAATGTAAATAAAGTGGCAACCATGGCTGAGGCGTACTGGCATGTAAGTACCTCGTTGGTGTTCACTGAAGAAGAAAAAATACTTATCGCCTCCAAACTATCCCGAAGGATCAATAAAGACGGCTTCTTGCTGGTAAGGTGCACCGAAACCCGCTCCCAACTTGAAAACAAATTGATAGCACTCCATAAAATGGAGGAACTGGTAGAGAAAAGCCTTATAAAACCCAAGCCAAGAAAGGCCACAAAGCCATCTAAAGCCGCCAAAGAACGCCGCCTCGATGAGAAAAAAAGAGACTCCGAAAAGAAAGAAATGCGGCGCAATGACAACTTCGATTGATGACCCATCCTCCAGGGCAGTCTTCAACTGAAAATTGAAAAGAGCTCCCGAGTTCTATTTCATGGCCGCCACTATTGCACGCACTTCAATTTCGTCGGCAAGGAATAAATCACTATTGGGGTTGGTAATAGCTGAGCTGTGAAACTCTTTTGCCCCGGTGATGGCACTTATTTCCTTGATGTTCGTTGATCTTACGCTGCCTCCCGGCATTATAATTATCCTATCGCCAGCGTGTTTAATGAGCTGCGACAATAACGGTGCGCCCTCGAGTGCTGTTTTTTTTAGTCCCGAGGTTAAAACCCTTTTTACCCCGAGAGACATCAGCAATTCCAGTGCCTCGAATGCATCGGGGGTCTCATCAAATACTTTATGGCAGGTGATTTCCATAGGCCCTGCCCAGTCCATTATTCTAAGCATCATTTCCCTGTCCAACCTATTGTCCCGGCTTGCAGCACCTGTAGAAATCCCCTTGCACCCTGCTTGCCGGCATGCCTGTATTTCCTGCTTTATCAGTTCTGTTTCTTCTTTGCTGTAAACAAAATCTCCACCCCGGGCTGGCCGGATTATGGGATACACAGGGATACCAATCACGTTAAGTAATTCGCGAACATCCTTAATGGGCGGTGTGGTACCTCCCAATGCAGGGTTAGCGCAAAATTCAATGCGCCCGGCGCCGTTCAAATCGGCGACGAAACAAGATGCAACGTTATAAGCACAAACTTCGAGCATAAGTAACGAAAATTATCTTATTTGAAAATTCTGATGGAATGGATTTCGATCCTGTTATTTTGCCTCATTATCATAAAAATAGGGCGCATCAATAATTTTACTCTCATTGCCGTTTTTAACCGCATAAGAAAAACCCTTTTGAAGCGCATATGCACCATAGGTGCCATTTTTGCTGAGTGCCAAAAATCCAACCTGCACAATTTTTGCATTTTCCGGATTCCTGGATATGATTCGCTCTACTGCTTTTTTACAGGCTTCCTCGGGTTTATATCCCTGCCTCATGAGTTCCACTACAAGGTGGGAACCTACAATTCTTATAACCTCCTCGCCCACTCCCGTGCTTGTAGCTGCCCCAACTTCATTATCAACGTACAAACCAGCTCCTATGATGGGAGAATCGCCAACGCGCCCCCTTATTTTGTAAGCCATCCCGCTGGTGGTGCAGGCGCCGCTCATATCGCCGTTGGTATCAAGCGCCACCATACCAATAGTATCATGGTTTTTTGCATCGCCCGGCTTGCTGCCCTGCACATTCTGGTGGTGCTTGTTTTCAATATTTGCTTCGGGCTTGTATTTCGATTCTTTAAGCCATTCCTTCCACTCCGCCTTGCTCTTTTCTGTAAGCAGGTTTTCTTTTTTAAATCCATTGGCCAGCGCAAACTGCAGCGCCCCTTCCCCTACCAGCATTACATGTGGCGTCTTTTCCATTACCAGCCGCGCCACCGAAATGGGATGCACAATATGCTCAAGAAAGGCGACTGCGCCACACTTATAGTTTTCATCCATTATACAGGCATCCAGTGTCACAAACCCATCCCTGTCAGGTCGCCCGCCAAGACCCACACTCTGGTTGGTTGGGTCCGCTTCCGGCACCTTTACCCCACGCTCTACAGCATCAAGGGCACGGCCGCCCTTCCCCAGCACCTCCCAGGCTGCTTCATTGGCAGCCTTCCCAAAATCCCATGTTGAAATTACTATCGGATGACCTTTTACCGAAACGGGCTTATGTTCCTGTTGTGGTGAAGCCATGACATGTTTGCCCGCCAAAAATGCTGCGGACCCCAAAACAGAAAGCTTCATAAACCTCCGGCGGTCAGACATAATTGAAAAATTGAGTTTTCAAGGTAGGCAAAAAAATATAACCGTGCGTCAATTTAGAGCCATATTTTTCCGCGGCGCTAAAGTCAACCCATGACCAACGCCGCCTGTTGCTTGAACCCGAAGTCCATTTCAACTATGTGATATCGAGTTTCATTGCAGCACACGCCCATGAAAATGTGCAAGTCGGGTTTTGAAAAAAATCTCTTGAAGCCCAAAATTGACAATAGTAAAACACTATTGCTCAGAAACCACACCCGATAACATTATGGTATCCGAATAAGAAGAACCTCCTGCAGGCGTAAAAAATCCGGTAAGGCGAATGGATGGGATAGCCTCTGATATTTTACCTGAAACAACAGAGATAATTGCGTTTACGCTGGTCACTGTGTCCGGAGCATACAATCCCTCCCCAAGTGCTGAGCTATCACTGAATAATATCTGTTGCTGGTTGCCTGACATTATGTAGGTTGACCCTCCTATGTTGTAACTGCCGGCAGTGGGGCGTGCCGTATTTTTAGAATACACATAGATGTCGCAAAATTTCTTGCCATCGGCTGTGGAGAACCTGCTCACCAATGCATTCACTGTATTTCCGAAAAAACCGGAATTTACTGAGTCGGCTCCCCAGAGCTCGGTATAGGTGGTACCGCCAGCTGTTAATGTACCTTTTGGAACTGTACTTGAGCTACTACTGCTCTTGGAGCAGCTTGCAACAAACAAAACACCTGCCATGCTTAAAGCAAAAATTACCTTCTTCATAATTGTTATTTTACGGTTTAGAATAGCCCGCCCATTTTGGAAACGAGCATAAAAGACATGCGCAAAATAACAGCCAATGGCAGGAGCAAGCAATCAGATAAACATCTGAAATACTAACAGAGGAATTAAAAACAACTTCGATTGCTGCTATACTCCGGAATTCTTCAAAACTTTGGCAACAGCCTGCGATTTTGAGTTTACATGGAGCTTCTCATAAATGTTGCAAATGTGTGTGCGTATAGTACTGATGCTGAGAAAATACTTTTCTGCAATTTTCTTGTAGCTAAGGCCTTCAACCAGGCCATATAATATTTCCTTTTCTCTCGCAGTTAGGCTGTAGTCCTGAGTATCTGGCACCACCTGACTTTGGAACGAATGGATGACTTTTCTTGCGATACTGGAGGTCATAGGTGCGCCACCTTCATGCAAGTCTATTATAGAGGAGATGATTTCATCTGGTGGCGTTTTCTTTAAAGGGTATCTCTAAAAACTCTCTATTTTATCTGAGTGTTTCTCTGAGTTGCTTTTTTATTGAGCGTTTGCCGTCGTAATATATTTTTTATTTTTCAAGC
>CAILMA010000392.1 GCA_903835145.1 uncultured Bacteroidota bacterium | reverse complement strand
GCCATTGAGTATGCACTAAATATCGACCTCTCGGAATTTTACACCTGATCACTTCCACACCATCCGCTCAAAATCCCTGTCGCTATATATGATGCTGGCGCGGTACTGGGCATTGTCTTTCCAATTGTTCATGCCGGGTTCAAATTTCTCCAACGTAGCGTCCCAGAGGAGTTTCTTCGTTTGGTCTACAATGTACATATTGCCATAGGGCAGGCACACAGATGCAAAATACGCTTGCCCCGGCAGAGGTATTATGTTGCCAGCACTCGTGCCGGGCATTTTAAGGTCGCTATTGGCGTAAAGGGGATAACTGTACTCCCATACTTTGCTAAGCGCAGGAACCCCGTTCTTATTGGTTTGTTTGAATACTGCCAAAGACGGTGGGATGCCGGGATTGCATACATTGTTGTTGAACAGGCAGATATTGCCCTGGTCTGTGATTTTTAGGCCATGCTGTTCGCAGAACATCTGGGTACCATCAAAGTCAGGATTAGGGCCGAATCCCTCCCCATAAGCGGCCAGTACTTCTCCCGTTGGGTACTTTATTTTCAGTATCTCGCTGTTGCCTTTAAAATTCGCATACACTACTTTATTGGCCTCATCAAAATAAAAAGCATTTTCATGCGCATCAAGCATAGCCTTTATTTTCTTATACTTTGGGCCTTCTGTTTTTTGGTAGTAGTCAAATGCGTGCCAGCTCCAGACAACATTGCCTTTTTCATCGTATTCTATAAGGGTACCGAAGGGCATTATTACATAGCCTTTGTTACCCCCTACTTCACTTATTTTGGTTTTGGGTTCGGCTACCAATATGCTGTCGTTGTCAGCACCGACTGTCCATTTCCAGGGTATTTGCTGCATACCTTCTATCATGTAATGGCCACTGTGCAGGCGAGTAAATTCGTGGTGAAAATGCTCTATCGTATCGCCACTTACAGTACTGGTTGCAGGTGCCTGCCAAAGTAGGTCGCCATTGTAGTTTATTTCGTAGGGCATATCGTTGGCCAGCAAAGTAATAGTGCCAAACGGGCTTAATTTTAAATCGCGCACAGCGTAAAAACTTGCAGGCTTGCGGTTGAGTCCCTCCAGAAACCAAACTGGCTTCCCATTCATGTCGTACAGTACTTTGTCGGCATCGCAAAAAACGAAAGCGTTTTTGAACTTTGTCGCGGTCTTTACAACCCTCATTCGGTACCGGGTGCTGTCAACACGTTCATCGGTTACGGTTGAAAAGTGATAATAGTCGCTTAGGCTGGTTCTGCCGTGGTCAGTAGTTTTAATTCTCCAGGTGTAGTGGGCGCCAAATTCAGGCACTTCCACTATCGCTTTACCGCTTGTTATATCTGCTTTTTTCAGCAAGCTTTCTTTAAAAATGCGCTCTTCATGGCAGGTTCCCCGGGCAATTTCCACTTCATATTTGAAGCCCTTTACTGCCATTGGAAATGAAAAACCTACAATTCGGTAAGTGAGGAGAGCCCCCTCAGCAGGCGTTACCTGCGCTATGCCGGGAAGTGAAAAAAGACAGAGTAAACAGGCAAGTAAATGTTTGTACATGTATTGGGTACTTATAGGTTTTATCGGTGCTTTTATCATCTTCCTTTTTGATTTTCTTTAATGCCCTATAGCCGTAGCTGCTTAGCAGAGCGGGGTTAATGCGACAAAAGAAAAACTCCTGCACGTTAAGCTTATAGCTAATGTGCAGG
>CAILMA010000391.1 GCA_903835145.1 uncultured Bacteroidota bacterium | reverse complement strand
GGGCAAATTAAATGCATTTTTCTCAATTTACGACGAAACGCAGGCCGAAGGCAATATTTGCCTTGTAGGCTCACTTGCCTCGTCGCTTAATACTGTGGAGCCTGAAGTAAAAGAACAGCTGGAAATTCTGGTACAGAAGATACTTGAATGGGTGACCGCTATATTAAAAGAAGGCCGGAAAAAGGGTGTATTTGATTTTAAAGCCGCGCCCCGCACAAAGGCGCTATTGATTATTACCAATATGCTTGCATCTTTGCAGCTTAGCAGGCTTACAGATGAAAAAGATTTTAAAACCATAAAAGATACCATAATTAAAGAACTAAAAGCATGAAAAGAGTTGTAGTAACAGGGCTCGGTGCACTAACCCCTATCGGTAATGACGTTAATGAGTTTTGGAACAATGCCGTGAATGGTGTAAGTGGTGCGGCGCGCATCACCCGGTTCGATCCCTCATTATTCAAAACCAGGTTTGCCTGCGAAGTAAAGGGCTTTACACCCGAAAAATACCTCGACCGCAATGAAATAAAAAGAAGCGACCCATTTACGCAATACGCCATATATGTAGCAGCAGCTGCCCTCGAAGACAGCGGGCTTGATATTAAGTCCATGGATCCGTTTGATATCGGTGTCATCTGGGGTTCAGGGCAGGGTGGCATGTCTACCTTCGAAGAAGAAGTGAAGAACTATACGCTGGGTAATTTCGTGCCGCGTTTCAGTCCCTTTTTCGTTCCCCGTCTTATCTCTAATATGGCATCGGGTATGATATCCATGAAGTTCGGACTTATGGGCATCAACTACACGGCGGTGTCAGCCTGCGCAACATCTAATACCGCTATCATGGATGCGTTTAACTACATCCGTTTGGGCAAGGCAAAAGTATTTGTAACAGGTGGCTCTGAGGCGCCAATAACGGAGGCTTCTATAGGCGGGTTCACGTCTATGAAAGCTATGTCGAACAACAACGATAACCCTGAACTGGCCTCGCGTCCGTTTGATGTGAGCAGGGATGGTTTTGTAATGGGTGAAGGCGCGGGTGCTTTAATACTGGAGGAATACGAACACGCCAAGAGTCGTGGTGCAAAAATATATGCTGAGCTCATTGGGGCCAGCATGACCGCCGATGCTTACCATATGACCGCAACTCACCCTGAGGGGCTGGGTGCTGCAAAGGCTATGAATCTGGCCATGGAAGAGGCAGGCATTAAACCTTCGGATATTGACTACCTCAACACCCACGCCACATCTACACCAGTAGGCGATATAAGTGAAATAAAGGCCATTATGAAGGTGTTTGGTGATGACACTGCCAATCTCTCGATAAGTGCAACCAAATCGATGACTGGTCACTTGCTTGGAGCCGCGGGTGCTATCGAAAGCATTCTTTGTATAAAGGCCATTAACAACGGTATCATTCCGCCAACCATAAACACCACAAGTCTGGACCCCGAGATACCCGCGTCACTCAATATCGTTACCGGGACTGCACTGAAGAAGACAGTTAACATTGCAATGAACAATACCTTCGGATTCGGAGGGCATAATTCTATAGTTATTTTCAGAAAGCTGTAATTGAATCTGTAGTTATTTTAATCAATTGAAAACTATGAAAGCAGCTGTTTTGCACCAATACGGTAACGCGCCGGTCTTTGGCGATTTCCCGGACCCGGTGCCTACACATGAGAACGAAGTGTTGATTACCGTAAAGGCAGCATCAATTAAAAACCTTGATAAAGCTCGTGCAAGCGGCACCCACTACAGCAGCCAGGGCGTGCTGCCAGCGGTGCCCGGCGTTGACGGTGTAGGTGTGCTGGCCGATGGAACCCGGGTTTATGCAATGGGTATTACCGGTATGATTGCAGAGCAAGCCATTGTAGATAGGGGAAAATGCATCGTGCTGCCGGATGGCATAACTGATGCTGATGCAGCGGCACTACCGAATATTGTTATTGGGGCTTCGCTGGCCTTATGTTTCCGGGCTGGAATGCAACTGGGGAAGACAGTGCTTATTAACGGCGCAACTGGCGTTACCGGTAAAGCAGCTATACAGATAGCAAAGTGCTATGGTGCGCGCAGGGTGATAGCAACAGGCCGCAACCCCGAAATATTGAAAACACTACCCTCACTTGGTGCCGATGAAGTCATTTCGCTTAAAGACTCCGATGAAGAAATATCCAAAAGGATAAAGGCTTTGCATGCAGAAATACCGATCGATATTGTGATTGATTATACCTGGGGCCACCCGGCGTCATTAATATTGAATGCACTAAAAGGTGGCGGCCTGAATCACATTAGTTCCACAGTAAAGTTTGTAACTGTCGGTAGCATGGCGGGTGATCAGATTTCCATATCGTCAGGGCTATTGAGAAGTTCGGCTATAGAGATTCTGGGCTCAGGTTTTGGTAGTTTGTCGCCTGAGGCTTTACAGAAATTTGGCTCAGAAGTACTGCCGCAAACCATGCAATGGATGGCAGAAGGCCGCATTAAAATTGATACCGAGATCGTGCACCTTGCAGACATTGAACAAGCCTGGAACCGGGATGATAGTAACGGTCGGAGGCTCGTGGTGGTGATGCGCTAAATCACCTCTTATTTCGCGCTAACCCACCATCTCCCTGAAAATCATTTCCAGTTTTTCAGCAGGCGCACAGCACAGGCCAGGGTGCACTTTTGATGATTGTATTGTAGTGCTGCGTGTGGCAGTAAGCCAACGGAAACGCTCTGCTCTCGGGAGGCAACCAATGGAGCCACTACCGGGGTTACCATTCACTATATTTACCAGAGCTTCCAGGTATTGAGTTATAAGCGCCACATCAGCCTCTGGTGCTAATGCTTGCAGCTTTGCAGGATTCAAGTCGAATTTTGCTTGCAGAAATTTTAGCCGGCCACAGTAAAGAATCACGCCCACATTTATGAACTCCTCCCGTTCTACCCTCGGCACCACCCGCAGTATCGCATACTCATATAAGTGTTGTTCTGGCATCCTGCGCGGCTTTTACAAAGGTTTCGGAATGGGCAATGCGGGTATTGAGGAAGCGCGAGTAAGCTTCCCGGTGCAACTGCGCGTTTTCAAACGGCGATCCGTTATCCAGAAAATCATCAGGAACTAAAGCCACTATAGTATCAATTAAAGCAGACGTAAGCGCCGCCTTCATGTGTTTATCCGCCGCCTCCAGTTCGGTAGCATATGGCACCAACACATGGTCTTTAGCATAAGTAAAGGGCAGTAATGCTTTTTCTTCCCAGTTCTGCCACGAATGGTGAAAAAACAAAGACGCACCGTGGTCTATGAGCCAAAGTTCCCGTTTCCAAACCAGCATATTCGTATTGCGGCAGGTTCTGTCTACGTTAAGCAGCAGGCAATCAAGCCACAAAATCATAGATGCCAATAAGGGATCAACTTTCGTTACCGTGGGGTCAAAGGTTATGGATCCGGAGAGGTAATGAATTGCAAGATTAAGGCCCAGACTTGCCTTCAGCAGGTCCTGTATTTCTTCATCGGGCTCTGTACGTCCAAAAGCTTCATCGAGCGTAGCAAATACTATTTCAGGTATTTTAAGGCCCGCAGCCCGCGCTATTTCACCGCCTATCAATTCTGCTAACAGTGCCTTCTTGCCCTGCCCGGCACCCCTGAATTTAAGCACATATGTAAACTCATCATCAGCCTCGGCAATAGCGGGCATAGAGCCACCCTCCCGCAAAGGGGTAATGTACCTTGTTACCTGCACCGTTCGTATTTCTGGTTGCCGTTGGGTCATATCCGGTTTGTAATAGTCGCTGGAAAGTTAAAACAAATTAAGGAGTCCAGTTGCTGCAGCTGCTTATTCATTATAAAATTGCCCCCAAATCCCGCGCATTAAACAGGAAAATGGCTAAGCAAAATTGAAGAATCAGTTTGCCGTTTGCTTTTCGTAGGGCAGCGATTTAGTACCCAAAAATCCGCTCGGATGTGAGCTTAATATATTCGCCATATTTAGACAGTAATTCTTTGTTTACGCGGCCACTCGATGCAATTATGCAATAGCTGAATGGCTGGTTGGAAATATTTTCTCCATGGAATTTCTCGATCGTATCAAAGTTGATATTGTCCACGTTAGCATAAACGAATTTACGGATGTCAGAGTTAAGACCTCTTTGTTCAGCTATCAGGTAGTTGTCGATGATTTCATCAGGAGTAAAGCGTTCAGTTTCGATTTCTTTCTTTACTAAAGATTTTGCCAGTTCGAATTTGTTATCAACATTTGGCAATTCGGTCAATAGCGCATTCATATTCTTAAATGATTCTTTAAACTTATCAAGGTCGCAGTTTACGTAGGCACTCAAGTAAAAGGGGGTTACTTTGTTGTAGGGTGTAACGTACCTGGCATTGGTGGAGTAAGATGCCGCATTGCGCGATTGCAAGGTTTCCGATAATACGCCAGTTGTTGATCCACTAAGGTATTTGTTGAAAATTTCAATGACAGGTTGTTGCGCCGCCCGGGCTCCCGGAACATTTCTAATCCATTTTGTGATGCTGTTCGAAATGTTATAATCGGCAAAAAGCACTTCATTATTGATTGGAACCCTCGGAATGAATTTTCTCGGTGCTGGCTCGTTTGTAAACGCAGATGGCACAAAGTGCTTTGGTTTTAACGATGTTGTTAAAGCATTCAGCGACAATGGACCATAGTACAAAATCCTGTGGTTGTACTTGGTCATCGCATGCAATAATTCTACCAGTTCTGCACTCGAGACTTTCTTCAATTCATCATCGTTCAGCACATAGTTAAATGGATTGGTTACACCATATCTGGCATAGTTCACTAAGCCAGATAACACCAAGGCCGAGTTCATTTTCGACCCAGCACGTGCAACCTCGATATGCGCTTTAAGAGCAGTTAAAGCAGCTTCATCACCGACGCAATTTGCAATAAGGTCGTCGTAGAGCGCTATGGCCTTGTCGAAATTTTCTTGAAGCCCATCAATAACAATAGTAGTATATTCGTCGGTTACAATCATTTTGAAACTACAACCCATTTTGTAAAACTCCTTTGTAATTTCCTCAGAAGTTTTTTTGGCTGTTCCTAAAAACTGGAGATAAGTTGCCGCTATTTCAAGACGCCTATCATTCCAGTTTCCAATTTTGTACCGGTAGCGCAACCTAAAAAGTTCATCCTCATTGTTATGGGTATATAGCACTTCTACTGGTCCTAAGTGGTCTTTTTGAATGTCTTTATCATAATCTAAAAAAACCGGGGTACCAGGGGTTACTGGCATGCTGTTTATGGCTTTCGCAAAATGGGACTGCGTACCTGAGTTGGTTTCAACGGCTGTAATATCTGGATTTTCAACCTCCGGCTCGTTTTTGCGCTTGCCAGTTAGTTTAAAAACTGCGACATAATTTTCGTCAAAATATTTTTTTGCAAAGTCTGTTATGTCTTTCTTAGTGACCCTGCTCAGGCGTTCCATATAGTTGGTGCTTTCACTCCAATCCTCCTCTGAAACAAAGGCATCCACGAGTAAGTCGGCCCGTTGCCTGTAATTCTCTGCATTTCTTATCATTGATTTCTTTGCATTATTTACAATCGATACCAGCACATCGTCATCAAAGGTTCCGTTTTTAAGATGTTCTATTTCGCCCAGGAGTAGAGTTTTCGCGTCATTGGCGCTTTGACCTAAAGTTGGATAGCCAGTTAGTGTCATGTAACCGTAGTCTACCAACGTACTTACCTGCGCATTAGCGCGCAGTAGCTTTTGCTTTTTTACAAGGTTCAAATCTATGAGCCCACTTTTTCCATTGGC
>CAILMA010000390.1 GCA_903835145.1 uncultured Bacteroidota bacterium | reverse complement strand
TTATACCTATATTGCTGCCACTTTGTAACGCACCTATTTTTTCTATTGTTTTTTCATGCCCCAGCGCATACCCTATCCGCGCCCCGGCAAGGCCATATATTTTTGAAAAAGTCTTCACCACCACAAGGTTCTTATTTTCTGCAACCAACCCGGCCAGCGACGCCTCATCACTATACTCCAGATAGGCCTCATCCACAAGCACCAGCGCCTTTTTTGTAGCCTCTTTTAGAAACAACAAAATATCTTCCCGTCGGCAATATGTTCCGGTCGGGTTGTTGGGATTACACAGATATACAAGTTGGGTATCAGCCCGCATGGCAGCAAGCATTCCATTAAGGTCATTTTTCTTCTGCGCAGTAAGTGCCACCTCTATTTTTTGAAGCCCACTCTTTTCCGCTGCACCAGTCCAGCGGCTAAATGTAGGCGCAGACACCACGAAGCTGCCCTTATTCATAGCTGCATGTTGCACCACGGCATCAATTAGCTGGGTTGACCCCGCGCCCACCAGCACATTTGCCTCCGCAAGGCTGTATTTCGCCGCTATAGCCCTCATGAGGCCCAGAATCATGTCCCATTGGTAGCGGTTGCTCAGTCCAACGGCCTCAGCCATTGCCGCCCTTGCCTTTGGCGATGGCCCATAAGGGTTTTCATTAGAGCTCAGCCTCAGTGGCCCACCACTCAAGCCCTCCGGCAAAACCCTGCGAACCGGAGCTGCAATAGCCCCACCCCTCTGCACACCCACCCCCACAGCCACCAGCCCCACCAGCTTGAGCCAATGTCTCCTGTCCTGTTTCATGTTATCAGTTTATCGGTGATTATTGATTGTGTGCTTGCCACAGGCAATGAAACACCCTCAGGGAGTAGGAAACGGGAAAGATTAGAAATTTATTATCTCATTTGCTTGGAAAACTGTCAACTTTTTTCAGGACGATACACATGTAACAATCCGAGACATCCCCAAATCCGAGACATCCCGGTTCAGACTACTCCTTAAGCACCCGCTTCACAACCCTATACCCAGCAGCATCTGTAACCTGCAGGTAGTAGGTGCCGGTGGGCAGGGATTGCAGGGAGATGGTTTCCCTGGCAGTGTGTAGCGTGCCTGTGAGCAGGCGTGCACCGAGTACATTGAGCAGCTCATAAGAGCAGGCTCCGGCACCTTCGATGGTTAGGCTTTCTTTTGTGGGTACAGGGTAAACACTGAGGTTGCGGGATAACCAACCAGGGTCGGCAATACCCAGTTTTTTAACAAAGACAGTAACGGTATCATACTTGGTTTGCTCGCCGCAAGTCTGCATCGTTATTACATAGGTAGTAGTGGTATCTGGGTGCACATGCGTGCTGCCCCCGCTATCAATAGGGGTAGTGCTGCCAAGCACATACCAGTAAGCAGGAATGCCATCACCATCGCTGCCCAGCCCTATCTGCACGGTATCGCCTATATGCGTTATTGTTTTATCGGGGCCGGCACTAAGTATAGCATCACTGGCAATAACACTTACGTCGTCGAACAAATAAGCAGGCATATATATGTTCCTCCCATCAAACTGGCGAGCAATGTCTGATGTATCAAAAAACAAACCAATAGTAATAAACCGCTCTCCCCCGCTTGCTGTGTAGCTACCGGTTATTCTTGTCCAGTTTGCAGTATCGCTTATTATGGCTGTGTCGTATACCTGCGGGGTATATTGGGTGAGTATGTTGGTAAGGTCATGCGTGGTATCTATGCTGCCATCATCAATATAAGCACCAATTTTGTTGATTTCCAAACCTCCGTAGTGCCCGGTACGCACCACATAAAATGTGACACAATAAGTCTTCCCCGCGATTAATGGGCTCGAAAATTGACCTTGAAAATAATTGGGCATGGGCGGATTCCCTATTGCGTAAGTCAATACGCTAAGTACCATTCCGTTTCCAGAATGTGGATAGTGGAGAAATCCGACAGACCCTGGTTCACTTACTTCGGGTGAGCTACTGCATCCGTTTATATATTCCGGTGCATCCCAATGATAACTCAAGGTTGAATCGATAGAATAGTTTGTATCTATGGCATTCCAATAAGTAGCCAGCCTGATTTGATTGATATCGTAAGGGCAGGTATCATATTGTTCAAAACTGCCATTACGAACTAAGTTGACTTGCGCTCCAGCGGAGTCATTATAAAACAACAGAATAAACCGAAGGCAAGGACGAAATAATGTTTTAAGTGTTTCATATTCTGAATGGTTATAGTTTTTTAAAATAATCCAATGCCTGTAAAAATACAGGCATTGGATTTGATACAAATTTAATCAACTGTAAATTTAAAAGTAAATCTATTTCCGGAACTATCTACAAGTTTTAGCAGGTATAGCCCTGACGCCGGGTTGGGATAGAGGTGGTACTGTTGCGTACTATTCACTGGTTTGTTGGTTGGGTTTGCCTGCCGCCACATCGTCGGTATGCCGCCAGTATCGCACCCTTCGTCATCAAACAATACCAATGTATCAAATACCACGTCATATAGTGCGCGGGCCTGGTATACCACATCGCCGTTAAAAACTGTCTGAACCATGATGTTACGGATTGGGGGATTTTTCGGATATTTTTAGTTGTAAGTATAGCTCTTTGTTGATTACTCTTTTGAAATCAAGCCGCTCAGCCCCGAAATTGATTAATAACCCCACACTCATGTGATAAGCTTCGAGGTAATTTTTAGCCTGTGCCAGATGCACATCCTCTAATTTGATAATCGCTTTCAACTCCACCATAACCAGTTCAGCAACAAAGAAATCGACTCTGCGGCTCCCAATGCATATCTCCTTATAATAAATTGGCATTTCCATTTCTCGTTTGTATGCCAGCCCAGCCCACTGCAGCTCTATCTCCAATGCTCTCTGGTATATTACCTCTTGAAAACCATTACCGAGACCATTATGAACATTCATAGCACATCTTATGATTTTTCCGGTTACTTCTTCATGCAGCACGGCAATTTATTTTAAATACACACGAAAAATAATCAAAAATTTAAAAAGCAATCCGAGACATCCCCAAATCCGAGACATC
>CAILMA010000389.1 GCA_903835145.1 uncultured Bacteroidota bacterium | reverse complement strand
GGGTGGAAACGGCTCTGGCAAAACTACTTTATTTAAATCTATTGCCGGGGTTATCCCGTTCGAGGGTCAAATAATGGTGAATGGAATAGACATCAAGAAACAAAAAATGCTATACAGGCTGACTGTAAACTATGGAGAGGCAGAGCCTCTATACCCTGTTTTCCTAACAGGCAGCGACCTGATACGTTTCTATACAAAAACTAAAAATGCGACAGAAAGTCAGGTAAATGAATTGATAGAACTATTGGGCATAGGCGATTATATCAACAACAAAACTGGTACCTATTCAAGCGGCATGACGAAAAAATTATCGCTTGTTCTAAGTTTCATTGGCAATCCAAAACTTATTATGCTCGATGAGCCACTCATTACGCTTGACCAAAAGTCGGTCGGCATTCTTTTGTCTATGATAGAAAACACCCATAAAAATGGCTGTTGCTTCCTCATAACATCACATCAGGAAGTTTTGATAAAGGGCATCGACACTCAAAAATTAACAATTGAACAAAAGAAGCTGGTCAAGAAGTGACCTCTCTATTCCGTTAACGCTTTTAGCAGGCAAAAAATAAGTGCAGTTTGACTTATATTAACTTCTTTAGTTTAATGTCAACTCTGAATTTCAACTAAAAATTAATGGTCATTCGCCAAAAACTTTAGAAAAATTACTCCCGCTCACATTTTGTTATTACCTTGCCACTATGTTTTCGAGATTTTTTAAGAGGGGACAGAGCGAAAAAGAGCGGTATAACGACTTACCTATCCCGGAAAATGCCAATTGGTCTTTCTTGGGTACCGATATACATTCTCATTTCGTTCCTGGCATTGACGATGGGGCAAAAACTATTGATGACAGTCTTGTAATGTTGCGTGCTATGGAGGCGATGGGGTATAAATCTATCGTTACCACACCACACATTATGATTGATTTCTACCCTAATACACCTACTTCCATTCAAAATGGCCTGCTAAAAATACAGGAGGCGGCCGACAAGAACAACATTAAATTAAATATAAGGGCAGCGGCAGAATATTATATTGATGAGTACTTCGTGACCTTAGTAGGCAAAGAAAAACTACTCACCGTGCACAACAACGAAGTGCTGGTTGAGTTTTCTATGCTGTACGAGCCGCCAAGACTTAGCAATACTTTGTTTAACATGATAAGCGAGGGCTATAAACCAATAATAGCGCACCCCGAGCGATACGCTTTCATGCACAATCAGATGGAGCGGTACCGCGAGTTACGCGACAGGGGATGTCGCCTTCAGCTTAATATGATGTCCATTACTGGTTATTACGGCCGAAATGTGATGAATGTTGCACTTGCACTACTTGAAAAAGGACTTTATGACTATTGTGGCACCGATATGCACCACGAAAAACATGCTGAAGTAATCAAATCGATGCTACAAACAAGAGCCTATACCACGCTGGTAAATTATCCGTTTTTGAATTCTAAATTATGTTTTTAGCTCTCGTTTGATAATAAAGTCGGGAAAGTATATTTTTGCCCAATTATGCGGCTGTGTTTTATCTAAATCAACGGCGGGCGGTTTACTAAAATTTGAATTTGATGGGAAAATCCACTTATAGAATTGCTGTTATTGGACTTGGTTATGTAGGCCTGCCTTTGGCTGTTGAATTT
>CAILMA010000388.1 GCA_903835145.1 uncultured Bacteroidota bacterium | reverse complement strand
CAACGTTGCCGTCGCGCTTGAATGTCTGAATAATGTAACAAAGAAAAAGACAATTGCTTTTGTAATGAGCGACTTTGTGAGTCGCCCATATGAGCAGGCACTGCAACTGGCAGCCCGCAGGCACGACCTGCTGGGTATACATGTTTACGACAAGTACGATAAAGAATTGCCGCAGGCCGGCCTTGTACAGGTGATGGATGCTGAAAGCGGGCAAATGCTATGGGTAGACACCGATGATAAAACCGTAAGGAAGAATTATACTGTTTCCTTCGAGAAGAAAAATAAATATTGTACTCAGGTTTTCAGGAAAAGTGGCGCATCTTTACTGAATGTGCGCACCGATGAAGACTATGTAAAAGTACTGCAATCTTATTTTAAAGGTCGGTAGAGGATAGATAGCTTAACAGGCCCCTGCTATCAATTCGGGGCCGGATATCGGAGCATTCGGTTTATATTATAAAAAGACTGTTGTAAAGTTTAATTTTTGACTTTAAATGAATAGGAGAAGAAGCATGAACAAAAGATTGTTATTGCTTATTGTTTTAATTGCGGGCAGCTTAGGTGTTCGGGCTCAAGCCCCGGCCACAGTAAGTGCCTTACTGGATACGCGCCAGATAACGGTGGGCGATCAGGCGAGGTTGTTTCTTGAGGCGCATGTTAATCCGGCTGCCGGCAGGTTGCAGTGGCCTACGTTTATAGATACGTTCAATCAACTGGAGATAGTTGAAAAAGGGAAAATCGATACGATTAATGCCGGTGGCAGAACCACCTATCGCCAAAGGCTGTTGATTACCGGCTTCGATTCCGGCCTCTATAAAATACCTCCGTTTCAATTTACTGTAATACCGAATTCCGGTGCACCATACGTCGCGGTTACAGATTCTTTTAACCTGCTGGTGAACACTGTGGCTGTAGATACCAACAAGGCCTTTAAGCCAATAAAGAACATCATATTTGTGAAAGCTGGCTGGCTTGATTACATAGGTTATATAATTGCCGCAGTGGTTTTTGTGATTCTTGGCATATTGGTTGCCCTGTATTTTATCAAGAATAAGAAAGTTCAAATAGTGAAAGCTGCTCCGGTTATTTCGCTGCAAGACCAGGCGCTGAAGCTACTGGCTGAGCTGGAGGAAAAGCAACTGTGGCAGAAAAATCAGGTGAAGGAATACTATGTAACACTTACTGACATCGTAAGGGGGTATATAGAGGAGCGTTTTAAAACACCTGCCCTTGAGCTCACGACCGACGACCTTTTATATAAAGTGAAATTGCACAAGGAGCTACAACCCTACCTCACTATTTTATCGGTGATTCTTAATACTGCTGATCTGGCTAAGTTTGCGAAAGGGCAGCCATTGCCTCAGGAGCATTTTGACGCCATGGAAAATGCGAAAAAATTTATTGACTCATCAAGGCCAAGGCCTGTTATCACTGAAAATCCAACGGAACAAAAAATATGAAAGCATTCCTGGACTGGAAACACATCACATTTGCGCATCCGTATTTCTTTGCGTTGCTACTGCTTGTGCCTGCCATGATCTGGTGGCAAAACCGCGGCAGGAAAAATATTAACCCCGCGTTGCGCCTCACCACATTGGGTGGCATAGCCGCGCTGCCACAGGGCGCACGTGCCCGGTTCCGCCCGCTGCTGTTTGTATTGCGCATAGCAGCTATCGTGGCTGTAATTATAGCACTGGCACGCCCACAAAGCTCTAACACTACTGTAAATAACGATACAGAGGGTATAGACCTTGTGCTTTGCATGGATATATCCGGCAGTATGCTTGCTGAAGATTTTAAGCCCAACCGCATAGAAGCAGCAAAGAAAGTGGCCCTCGACTTCGTGGACAAGCGCCCGGGCGACAGGATAGGACTGGTGATATTCTCCGGTGAGAGCTTTACCATGTGCCCAATAACCATAGATCATAACGTGCTGAAGGAACAGATAGCCCAGATAAAAAGCGGTATGATACAGGATGGTACCTCCATAGGCATGGGGCTTGCTACCGCAGTAGAAAGGCTGCGCAATTCGAAAGCGAAGAGCAGGGTTATTGTGTTGATGACGGATGGTGTAAACAACATGGGCCTGATAGACCCGCTCACAGCACTTGAAATAACCAAGGCCTTTAAAATAAAGGTATATACAATAGGTGTAGGCACCCAAGGGCAGGCACTTATACCGGTACAAACCCCGCTGGGTACACGCAAACAGCTTATGGATGTGGAGATAGATGAGCCATTGCTGAGGCAAATAGCCTCGCAAACCGGCGGCAAGTATTTCAGAGCTACCAACAATAAAACCCTTGAAACCATTTATAGCGACATTGACAAAATGGAGAAAACAAGTGTGGAAGTGACTTCTTTCAAACGCTATGCCGAATTGTTCTTCCCGTTTGCCCTTTTCGCTGTCATTTGCCTTGCACTTGAAATGGGCCTTCGCTACACCGTTTTCCGCAGCCTGACGTAGTGAGGTTTTTAAAATGAAGTCCACTATTTGACTGTTCTTCAATTTTTTAAAAATGTAGATGGGTTTCGAGGTTGTGCGTTCAACAAGTATTGCGTTTTTTATGTCATCAGTGTTGGTAGGGAATGCTATAGTAGGCTTGGAAGGGCTTGGGCTATGACCCAAGCTTAAGTATGTTCCTTTTTTGATAATTTATATGTATTGTTGTAACTTTGAAGTAGAAAAGGGGAGTTATGTTTACTACAATAAAGGGCTACTTTGATAACGGACAGATTTATTTACAGGAAGAGTTTCCTGTAACATCGAAAACAGATGTCATGGTTACTTTCCTGACCGGTTTAAAAGAACAACAAGCTATGCCTGGGAAAAGGATGGCTGGCAGCCTTAAAGGCAGGGTAAACACCCCCGATGATTTTAATGCTCCGTTAGATGATTTGAAAGACTATATGTAATGCGGGAGCGGAATTACTTGTTAGATACTCATAGCCTGCTCTGGTTTCAAGAAAACAATCCCAGACTATCATTAAAAGTAAAATCAATAATTGAGAACACTGACAATGTCATCTTTGTAAGTCAGGTCAGTTTATTTGAAATCGCTATCAAACAAAGTATCGGGAAATTGTCGGATTTTAAGTCTGATGTGTCTGAAATATATCATCAGTCAATCTTAGATGAAATGACCTTTTTACCAATTCACAATAGTCATCTTGAGGCATACTACAAGATACCTTTGATGGCTGAACACAGGGATCCATTCGATAGATTACTATTAGCCACCGCCTATCACGAAAATGCAATTATTTTATCTGCCGACAAAAATTTTGGTCATTATCAGAATATTGTAACTACCATTTGGTGAATATAGTATTTGAGCAAATTGCTTTTGTGCTGGCCAATTCTGGACGAAGCAATAGGGTTCAACCAGTCTTGCGTTTTGTTGTGTAATTATTTTTGATAGCGAATGATATAGCGGGCTTGGACGGGCTGGGTGGAAAACATTTTGTTTAAAAATGTTACTATTAAGGTATTTTTAGTACCTTTGATTGTGCAAAAATAAACTGCAAATTATGCAGTTTAAAAACGTTGCTCCAAAGGTGTGATGAGTACTGGTGCATCAACAAAAATAAATAAGTTGCTTATTTCGCTACCCCCGGGGGTAGTGGTACAGTCGGCTTGGCTTACCAGCCAGGGGTATAACTCTGACTTGCAGAAAAGATACCGGAAAAGTAATTGGTTTACGGCAATCGGAACCGGAGCAATGATACGTACTGGAGATGACGTTTCACTTGAAGGCGGCCTTTATGCGCTTCAAAGCCAATCACTTTTCAGCGTTCACCCCGGAGGCAGGACTGCCTTGGCATATCTTGGTAAAGCTCACTATCTGGATTTATCGGCAAAAAACACAATACTTTTTGGACTTAGAAGCGAACATCTGCCAAAATGGTTTACGGGATTTAATTGGTGCGTCAATATTGCCTATTACCCGACCGCTTTTCTACCTCCAGAATTAGGGCTGGAAGCTTACAATTTCAACAGTTTTACAATAAAGATCTCTGGTGCAATACGTGCTATTATGGAATGCCTTTATCTGGCCCCCGATCATCAGGAGCTTATGGAATGTTTACAGGTAATGGAAAGTTTGAACAATCTGCGCCCGATTCAGGTGCAGGAAATGCTGGAGGGATGTAAGTCCGTGAAGGTGAATCGCCTTTTTCTTTTTATGGCAGAAAAGGTGGGGCATAGCTGGGTAAAATATCTTAAAACTGACAAAATAGATTTAGGCGCAGGCAAGCGCAGCATCGTAAAGAATGGCATTTATGACAGTAAATATCAAATTACCATACCTGAAGAACTCGTAGACTATGGCAAATGAGGTATAT
>CAILMA010000387.1 GCA_903835145.1 uncultured Bacteroidota bacterium | reverse complement strand
GTGGCGTTTTTTTTGATGGGTCCAACTATTCAAATCTTGTTACTATAAAGAGCGGAGATAGCTCTATTAGTGTGCTTACGGGCAAGGAACAGCGCTGGGGCGATTACAGTGGCTCCCAGCCTCAGTGGGGTGCTCCCGGCATTGTTTGGGTGGAGGGTATTTACGGACGCACCAATAAACAATATGGCAACTACATGGCACAGCTTATTTCGCCTTATTTCGATGCTGTAACGCCTCTGACCAAACAACCATCACTTTCTCATCTATACCCTAACCCGGCATGGAAATACGTTAGTTTTGAATTTTCTGTGCCGCAGACTGAATCTGTTGAGTTTATAATTACTGATGAAATGGGGCGTACCGTTGACAAATTGCCTGCGCAGTTTTGCAATGAAGGGAAAAATATGCTTCAGTTCAATGTGGCTCCGCTTGCACCTGGCGTCTATTTTCTTAAAGGTGTAGGCAGTGCAGGCGATGTTATAGCGCCCAAGACATTTATTAAAAAGTAGGGTAGCGCGGGAGTTGATGTTTTGCGGTTTTCGGCAGTTCATGTGGTAACCCTACAGATATTTTTATCTGCGTCCTCGGATTTTAGTCTTCTAAAAGCTTGTTGAGTTCTTTCGTAAGCACTGTCTTTTCTGGTAGATAGAGCTGGTATTTGCTTAGAAGAATCTGGTTGGTAATGGACGACGTGGCGTATTCTACCAATATTTGGTCTTTAAATGCACCGAGTAGTAACCCCACTGGTTCGTTATCGCCCTCAGTGGCTTCTTCCTTTTTGAAATAATTGAGATACAGATTCATTTGTCCTACATCCTGATGGTCAATCTCGCCGCGTTTCAAGTCTATAAGTACAAAACACTTGAGGATGCGGTGGTAAAAAAGTAAGTCAACATAAAAATGCCGGCCCGCAATACTCATACGGTACTGCCGGGCTATAAAAGCAAAGCCTTTGCCGAGTTCTAATAAAAAATGCTGAAGGTTGTCAATGATTTTCTGCTCCAAATCGGTCTCCAGATATTTTTGTTGTTCTGGAATCTGGAGAAATTCAAGTACAAATGGATCTTTAATCAGGTCTTCAGGAGTCAGGACCTCGTGACCTGTGCCTGCTAATTTCAATATGCCTGCTTTATCTTTGCTTAGTGCGAGACGATGAAAAAGCATACTTTTCATTTGCCGTTTTAGTTCACGTACGCTCCATTTTTCTTTTGCTGCCTGAACAGAATAGAATTGGATTTCAAGTTCATTCTCAGCCTTTAATATTTCATAATAATGGGACCATGTCAATAAGTGGGACAGTGTCCCACTATTTTGACAAGTTAAATATAATTTTCGCATGTACAAAAGATTGGATCGTCCAAAGCCTTTCCCGTATGCAGTAGTGAGGTCGTTTGACAGTCGGTCAAAGAGTTGGGAACCATATTCTGCTTTTTCATTACCCCTCTGCTCAAACTCTACTATATGCCTCCCAATCTGCCAATAGGTTTGTACCAGAATTGTATTTACAGAAGCGGCAGCCTTTTCCCGGCCTTGCTTTAACAACAGGCCAATCTCTGTTACCAATAATGGGTAATTAGTCATCTGTTCCATCAGGTCAAATTTAAATTTTTTTGTTCATTTTTGAGTACGAGCTTCAAAAATGAAATTGAAACAGTCTCGTGCTAAACGGTTCTCTTAACTTTCAAATAATTCGGAAAGGTTATTGTTTAGCCTTACACGACAATACGAAGTTTAAAAATTTCTATTTAGTCTCAAGTTAGATTTTGTCTCTAAAACTGCGTGAAATTGGCCTAAAAATGTTAATTTAGGCATCTTTAATACTATTTACCCAACCCTTTTGAAACTATTGCAGTCTACTTATCTGTAATGATTTAATAACCAATATACTTGTCTATAGCATTGGCATATACGGGAACAGGCCAGGTAAGTGAGTTGGAACAACTCATTCGTGGGTGCTTACGCAACGAACGTAGCGCGCAGGAGCGATTGTATAAACTTTTTTACCCGAAAATGATGGCAATGGTAAGGCGGTATATCGATCAGGATGTGCAGGCAGAGGAAGTGATGAACAATGGTTATTTAAGAGCTTTTCAGAAACTGAGTCAGTATAATTTTCAAGGTTCATTCGAAGGATGGTTGCGAAAAATAATTTTTCATGCGGTATCAGATTATGTGAAGCAGAATAACCGTTATAGTGAAAAAGTGGTTTTGATTGAAAAAGATGAACTTGTTCATAAAGACCATGCTGATAAATTATATTATGATGAACTCGTACAGTTGGTACAGGCTTTGCCGGACGCAACAAGAACCGTGTTCAACATGTATGTAATGGAAGGGTTTACGCATAAAGAAATTGGAAATT
>CAILMA010000386.1 GCA_903835145.1 uncultured Bacteroidota bacterium | reverse complement strand
TTTGTATCTTCATCAAGCACGTGAATAAACAATTCAGTATTTCCAGGGTGGGATTTAACATTCATCTCAATAAAATTGACAAACTCCTGATTGACCAAATGGAGCGGAATTGAGATACTTACTCTCTTTGTCAGCAGTTTACGAACATCGTCAAGCAGCATGATACTTGATATCGTAAACTCCATAACTCCGGGGCGATACTTATGCTCGTCATAGGTACCTGTTATCATCAATTTTTGGCCATCTACAAGGTAATTACCATACTGCACGTAACTTTTCTCCCAAAGCATGATTTCATAGTTGCCGGAATAATCGTTGATGGTCATCTTACCGAACTTCGTGCCCTTTTTACTCGTCATGTGGCCCACATCGGTAATAAATCCAGCTATTCTTATTTGCCTGCCTTTAAAATCTTCAAGGTCCCGCACCGCTGTCATGCCATAATTTTCCATTTCAAACCGGAACCCGTCAAGCGGATGTGCACTCAAGTAAATGCCAACAACCTCTTTCTCACGGTCGAGCAACTCCGGCAGTCCCCATTTATCACACTCAGGAATTAGTGGTGGTTTTACTTCAGGCATCGCCGCAGCTCCGAAAAGACTGTTCGTTGCCACCGATGAACTCGCCTGAAATTGATTGCCAAACTTCACAAGGCGTTCGAGTCCGGTAACCGGATCTGTGGCTGGCTGGTGAAAATATTGCGCGCGATGCAGTTGGGTAAAACAATCCAGTGCACCTGCGAGCACAAGACTTTCCATTGATTTTTTATTTACCGTTCTCTGATTGACTCTTTTTATAAAATCAAACACACTGGTGTATGGCCCATTTAATTCCCGTTCGGTTATTATGTCTTCAACAGCTGCCTCTCCCACCCCTTTAATTGCGTTCATACCGAAGCGAACGACATTCTCCTTGGCAACCGCAAAACCTTTCAGAGACTCATTCACATCGGGTCCCAACACCTGCAACCCCATGCGCTGACACTCTTCCATGTAGAATTTTATCTTTTCTATATTACCCTGGTTATTCAATACAGCAGCCATGTACTCTGCAGGATAATGCGCTTTAAGGTAAGCTGTTTGGTAGGCTACAAGTGCATAGCAGGTTGAATGCGATTTATTGAACGCATATTGTGCAAACGCCTCCCAGTCGGTCCATATCTTTTGTAATTTGTCTTCGGGGTGGCCTTTAGCCTTTGCTCCGTCCACAAACTGCCCCTTCATTTTATCGAGTACCGCCTTTTGCTTCTTACCCATTGCCTTACGCAATACGTCGGCATCTCCCTTTTTAAAGCCTGCAAGGCTTTGGGAAAGTAACATTACCTGCTCCTGATATACAGTAATACCATAGGTTTCACTAAGGTATTCAGCCATCTCAGGTATGTCGTAAGTTATTGGTTCAAGCCCGTGTTTACGCTTGATGTAATTCGGGATATACTCCATAGGCCCCGGGCGATACAGAGCGTTCATTGCTATAAGGTCGTCAAATTTATCGGGTTTCAGGTTTATGAGGTGCTTCTGCATACCGGCACTTTCAAATTGGAACGTACCGTTCGTATTACCACTCTGGTAGAGTTCGTAGGTCTCCAGATCGTCCAGCGGTATTGTATCGATGTCAATTTCCTCGTTATAATTTCTTTTTATGAGCTCAAGTGCATCTTTTATGATGGTGAGGGTTTTCAAGCCCAGGAAGTCCATTTTTATAACACCTGCGTTCTCAATTACGTTGCCTTCGTATTGAGTAATAAGCGAATCAACATCCTTGGCCATAAATACCGGCAGCAAATCTGTAAGGTCACTTGGAGCAATAATGATACCAGCGGCATGGATACCGGTGTTTCTAACCGAGCCTTCAAGCTTCACAGCGGCATGCAGCACTTCGCCATGCAAATTGGGCTGTTTAAATATCTCTCGGAGCTTCAATACTGATTCTATCTCGTCGGCACCGAGGCCTTCCTTGGCATCAAGACTATCCGGGCCTTTGAGGTCGGCGTGAATCAATCTTTTAAGGTTAATACCTGGCCGTTCCGGCACCAGCTTTGCCAGCATGTTGCTTTCCTGCAATGGTAAATCAAGCGCCCTGGCCACATCCTTAATGCTGCTTTTAGCGGCCATGGTACCATAGGTTACAATTTGGGCCACCTGGTTCTTTCCATACTTCTGCACCACGTAGTCTATTACTTTTTGCCTTCCTATATCATCAAAGTCAGTATCAATATCGGGCATACTCTTACGATCCGGGTTAAGGAAACGCTCGAACAGTAATTTATACTTAATCGGGTCTATATTTGTAATACCAATACAAAAGGCTACAGCAGAGCCAGCGGCAGAGCCGCGACCCGGGCCAATAAATACCCCCATGTTCCTGCCAGCCTTTATAAAATCACTGACAATCAAAAAGTAACCGGCAAAACCCATCGTTCTGATAGTAAACAATTCGAACTTGAGGCGCTCCTCTACCTCCGCAGTAATCTCTTTATAACGGTCCTTTGCTCCCAGCCAGGTGAGGTGCTCAAGGAAAGCGTCTAGGTCGTTGCTAAACTCAGTGGGCACCACAAAATGAGGCAACAGAATATCGCGCTCAAGTTTTAATGGCTTTATTTTATCGAGTATATGATTAGTGTTGTCTATTGCCTGTGGCACATCTTTAAACAACTCAGTCATTTCTTCCTGAGTCTTGAAGTAAAATCTATCACTCGGAAAGGCAAACCGCCCACCCTTCGGCTGCGTTTCATCATCGTCTCCGAGTTCTTTCCACTTGGGGTCAGACTGTTTTGACCCAGTATTTATACACAGCAATATATCATGTGCATTAGCATCGGCCTGATCCACGTAGTGGCTGTCGTTGCTCGCAATTACAGGTACATTATATTTTTCAGCAAACCGCATCAATACTGCGTTTACCTTGTCCTGATCGCC